>NZ_JBISEO010000007.1:0-217958 GCF_044383795.1 Paenibacillus sp. JSM ZJ436 | reverse complement strand
GGCTGTGATGGGGAGCGAAAATTACAGTAGCGAAGGTCATGATCTCACACTGCCAAGAAAAGCCTCTAGTCAGGTGAAGGTGCCCGTACCGCAAACCGACACAGGTAGGCGAGAAGAGAATTCTAAGGCGCGCGGAAGAACTCTCGTTAAGGAACTCGGCAAAATGACCCCGTAACTTCGGGAGAAGGGGTGCCCCGGTAGTGTGAATAGCACGAGGGGGCCGCAGTGAAAAGGCCCAAGCGACTGTTTAGCAAAAACACAGGTCTGTGCGAAGCCGTAAGGCGAAGTATACGGGCTGACGCCTGCCCGGTGCTGGAAGGTTAAGGGGAGCGGTTAGGAGCAATCCGAAGCTGTGAACCGAAGCCCCAGTAAACGGCGGCCGTAACTATAACGGTCCTAAGGTAGCGAAATTCCTTGTCAGGTAAATTCTGACCCGCACGAATGGCGTAACGACTTGGGCGCTGTCTCAACGAGAGATCCGGTGAAATTTTAATACCTGTGAAGATGCAGGTTACCCGCGACAAGACGGAAAGACCCCATGGAGCTTTACTGCAGCTTGATATTGGATTTGGGTACGATCTGTACAGGATAGGTGGGAGCCGTTGAAACAGGAGCGCCAGCTTCTGTGGAGGCGCCGTTGGGATACCACCCTGATCGTATCTAGGTTCTAACTTGGTACCGTGATCCGGTGCGAGGACAGTGTCAGGCGGGCAGTTTGACTGGGGCGGTCGCCTCCTAAAGAGTAACGGAGGCGCCCCAAGGTTCCCTCAGAATGGTTGGAAATCATTCGAAGAGTGCAAAGGCATAAGGGAGCTTGACTGCGAGACCTACAAGTCGAGCAGGGACGAAAGTCGGGCTTAGTGATCCGGTGGTACCGCATGGAAGGGCCATCGCTCAACGGATAAAAGCTACCCTGGGGATAACAGGCTTATCTCCCCCAAGAGTCCACATCGACGGGGAGGTTTGGCACCTCGATGTCGGCTCATCGCATCCTGGGGCTGAAGTAGGTCCCAAGGGTTGGGCTGTTCGCCCATTAAAGCGGTACGCGAGCTGGGTTCAGAACGTCGTGAGACAGTTCGGTCCCTATCTGTCGTGGGCGTAGGAAATTTGAGAGGAGCTGTCCTTAGTACGAGAGGACCGGGATGGACGTACCGCTGGTGCACCAGTTGTTCCGCCAGGAGCATGGCTGGGTAGCTACGTACGGAAGGGATAAGCGCTGAAAGCATCTAAGCGTGAAGCCCCCCTCAAGATGAGATTTCCCAGTATGTAAGACCCCTTGAAGACCACGAGGTAGATAGGTTGGAGGTGGAAGTGCAGCAATGCATGGAGCTGACCAATACTAATCGGTCGAGGGCTTATCCTACAAGCTTTGCGAAGCAAAGCTAGCTACGAAAGCATCCACAGAGCTTTGCGAAGCAAAGCTAGCTACGGAAGCATTACGCTAATGATCAATCTAATAACGCATATTCGTTTCGTATCTAGTTTTCAGGTGATCAAACATCTGAATCACGTTTGGTGGTGATGGCGGAAGGGTTCCACGCGTACCCATCCCGAACACGACCGTTAAGCCTTCCAGCGCCGATGGTACTTGGACCGCAGGGTCCCGGGAGAGTAGGACGCCGCCAAGCGAAGAAGAAACCGTTACTGCAGCTAATGCAGTAACGGTTTTTTTGTTCCATTCCAATCATCCACAGCGCATGACTTCAAACCTGCGTATCGTGATTGAAGTTATCCCTATGATGTGAACAAGCTGTATATAAGCTTGAAGATCAAGCTCATTAAGCACAGTTTATCAACATGACCTGGATACATCTTCACAGGAAAGCTTTTAATTCATGTTGAACAAAGGGGTTATCCTCAGGTTCATCCCCAGACCTGCATAAGATTCAGTGTTCTGCATGTCTATCTTACAAAATGTAATACATTCTTATCCACAAATTTAGTACTAAGTCCTAATACTTAGTGTTATAATAAACGAAAACAGATGGAGGTATCCACGGTGATCCAATCCCAATCAAGAGTCACGGCAATAGGAGCCTATGTGCCGGAACGGATTCTGACGAACGAGGATTTGCAGAAGATGGTTGATACCAGTGATGAATGGATAGTACAGCGGACGGGAATGCGGGAACGGCGGATTGCGGCAGAGGGACAATTCACGTCTGATCTGGCTGAGCAGGCCGTAAAGGATATGGTCCGCCGATACGGTATTTCTGTTCAGGATGTGGATATGATTCTGGTGGCGACAAGTACACCGGATTTTGTTTTTCCAAGTACGGCAGCAAGGCTGCAGGCCAAGCTCGGAATTCAGAACACCGGTGCCCTGGATATGAATGCTGCTTGTGCCGGTTTCGGGTATGCGCTGCAAATCGCGGACGGATGGATTACCAGTGGAATGTACCGTAAAATTCTGGTCATTGGCGCGGAGACGATATCCAAGATTACAGATTATACTGATCGAGCGACGTGTATATTGTTTGGTGATGGCGCCGGTGCGGTGCTGGTAGAGCGTGATGAGGAGCAGCCGGGATTCCTTGCCTCGATTACCGGCACTTATGGGGAAGGCGGCATGAATTTATATAAAACCGGCCTTGCCAGGCAAATGGATGGACAGGATCTTGGCAGCGAATGCATTGTCCAGAACGGACGGGAGATTTATAAATGGGCGGTGCGGAATGTACCGGAAGGCACTCAGCGCTTAATCCAGCGGGCGCAGCTAGCTCCTGAGGATGTAGATTGGTTCGTCCCGCATAGTGCGAATCTTCGGATGATTGAAGCGATTTGTGAGCGGGGACCGGTTCCATTTGAACGGACTTTAACGAGCGTTGAGTATTTCGGCAACACCTCAGCGGCATCGATACCGCTTGCATTGCAGCTGGCTGTGGATAACGGGAAACTGAAGGCAGGTCAGAATGTGCTGCTGTACGGCTTTGGCGGAGGCATGACCTATGCCGGTTCTATCATTCACTGGACCATCTAAATGACAGCTTGTTTGCGTACCCCCAGCGGTTATTGTGGATTAATAGCTTAAGCGAGGCCAGGATGGTTCCTGGCCTTTTTGGCATGGCGGCAGGATCGTAAAATATTCAACCTAGATTCAGAAGTTTGCCTCCTCAACATAAGGTGCTGCTTTGATTACACTGAAGAAGTAGAAAGCAACCTAAATGAGAGGGGTAAAAAGCATGAGTAGATTTAAAACCTGGGGCGTCATGCTCCTGAGCGTGATGATGGTGTTCTCGCTGGCGGCCTGCAGCGGTGGGAGTTCTGGAAACAACGAAGGTTCATCGGAAGGAACGAATGGAGAGCAGCAAGGTAGCAGTAACGAAGGAGCATCTACGGAAAACGTTGAGCTTTCTTTCTGGTCGCTCGGTACGACCAATTATGAGGAACTGGCCAAGGAGTACACGAAAGAGCATCCCAACATTACGTTCAAGTTTCAGAACACTTCTGATCAGACCGCACATCATGCCAATTTAACGACAGCCCTATCGGCGGGATCAGGTGCCCCAGACATTTTCATGCTTGAAATCGCATTCATTGAGCGCTTTATCAATGCTCAGGATAAATTCTATAACCTGTATGATCTCGGTGCGAAGGATGTACAGGGAGATTACCTGGACTGGAAATGGAAGCAAGCTACTTCCGTAGACGGCAGCTTCCAGTTGGGACTTCCTACTGACGTCGCTCCGACCGTAGTCTACTACCGGACAGATCTCGCAGAAGCAGCAGGTCTCCCAACAGACCCGCAGGAATTCTCGGCAGCCATTAACACCTGGGATAAGTTTGCTGAGGTCGGCAAGCAGTTCAAGGACAAAACAGGCAAGCCATTCGCGGATTTGACGGACCTGGTCTATAACGGTCTTCGGGATCAGTCTCCAAACCAGATTTATTTCAGTAAAGAGGATGGTTCATTCATCGGGGATTCCAACCCGCAGGTGAAGAAAGCTTACGATTTCACAGTCAAAGGGATTCAGGAGGGCTGGATTGGCAACTGGGTGCTCTGGTCTCCGGAATGGAATAAAGCCATGAATGATGGTGAATTTGGCGTGCTGCTGGGCCCGGCATGGATGGCGGGAACGATTCGTAACGCAGAAGACTCCTCCGGCAAGTGGCAGATTGCTCAAATGCCAGAGGGCGCAGGCAACTGGGGAGGCTCCTTCCTGACGCTGCCGAAAGAAGGAAAGCATTCCAAAGAAGCATATGAATTTATTTCCTGGCTCGTCAACAAGGAGAACCAGCTGAAATCCTTCAAGGTCAGCGGCTTGTTCCCGTCTATTCCTGCAGTGTACGATGATCCGGCATTCAAGTCGGAGCAGGACGAATTCTTCAGCGGTCAGATCATTGCAGAAGCATATGCCGAAGCAGCGAAGAGCGTACAGCCGGTGTATTACGGTCCGCTTCATGATCAAACCGATACGATTATCAAGAACGCCCTGAAAAATGTACTGGAGAAAAAAGCGGATCCAGCAGCAGAGTGGGAAGGTGCCATGAAGCAAATTAAAACGCTGGTGGACCGCAGCTAGATATAGAAAGAGACAGAAAGAGATAGCACAGCAAGGTACAGATATTCGAATCAGGAAGCATATCAGACAAAGAGTTCATCACAATCATTATCATTAGAAGCAGTTCTGAAATAACAACCGTCCGGATGAATGCAGGGAGGACTTCCTTACGTTCATTCGGACCTATTCTTTAGCATGGAGGTGCACCATGGCAGAACCCGCAACAGCCGCAGCGGCATCCTATCCGGCCACACGTAAACGGCTGACAGAGCAAAGAAAAAGCCGGCTGACGGCCTACCTGTTTATTTCTCCGTTTTTCGTGCTGTTCGGCATTTTTGGCTTGTATCCGATCCTTTTTACGATCTACCTGTCCTTCTACAAATGGGATGCGCTCGGTCCAATGAGGTATGTAGGCTTCAAAAATTACGAGCTCATTACGAGTGATCCGACCTTTTGGATCTCGTTTAGTAACACTTTGATTATGGGAATTATGGGAACCGTACCGCAGATTATCGTTGCACTGCTTGTTGCCGTCATGCTGAATTCGGCCCTGAACAAGTACAAGAACATATTCCGTATACTATTTTTCATGCCCAATATTACGTCCATCGTCGCTGTAGCATTAGTGTTCAGTACGATGTTTGGCAACAACGGGATGGTGAACTGGCTGCTGAATAGCCTGGGCCTGGACAGTGTTCCTTTTAACTCCGGCTGGTGGGGGGTCAAAATCGCCATATCGACGATGGTCATGTGGCGCTGGATGGGGTATAACGCGATTATTTTTTTATCCGGCCTGCAGAGTATACCGACTGATATATATGAAGCCGCCCGCATTGATGGAGCCAGCCGCAGCCAGCAAATGCTGTATATTACGCTGCCGCTACTGCGTCCGTTCATTCTGTTCGTAACCTTGGTATCGACAATCGGGGCACTGCAGCTGTTTACCGAGCCTTATGTGTTTCTGGGGCAGTCCGGCTCTGGCTCTACTCGACAGGAAGGGGTTACGATGGTTACGTATTTGTATGATGAGGCATTCAAGAATGGATTTTTTGGAACGGCGGCGGCGACGGCAGTGCTGCTGTTAATAGCGACCATTATGTTCTCCCTGCTGAATATGCTTCTATCCAGCCGGATGGGCGGAGAAAGAGGGGGGAGTAAGGCATGAGCATCGCTGTAACGGCCAAAAAAAATCCGGATGAGCCGGGCATTGGCGCAAAGATACTATTTTATCTGCTGCTGCTGTTCGGTGCTGTACTCTCCATCTTTCCGTTCTATTGGATGTTTGTCGTAGGTAGTAATGATAAGACGGCCGCCTTTCAGATTCCGCCGCTACTTACTCCCGGTACGGAGTTCTTCAATAACTTCTCCCGCGTGCTGGAGCGTACGGATTTCTTCAGAGCGCTGATGAATTCAGCTGTGGTGTCCACCACGGTTACGCTCTCCGTTGTCTTCTTATGTACGCTGGCAGGATATGCGTTCGCCAAATATGAATTTCCGCTCAAAAAAACGCTGTTCGTGTTCGTGATTGGCACGATGCTCGTCCCTGCACAGCTCAGTGTACTGCCTCTGTATGTGATTATGGCCAAGCTGCAGTGGATCGACAGCTACAAGGCACTGATCGTGCCGGCCATGGTGAATGCGTTCGGTATTTTTTGGATGAGGCAGTATATTGCCTCGGCTGTGCATAATGAGCTGATCGAGGCAGGCCGGATGGATGGCGGCGGACATTTTCGGATCTTCTGGAATATTGCAATTCCGGTGGTGACCCCGGCCATGGCTACACTTGGCATTATCAACTTTATGAACGTATGGAATGATTTCTTCTGGCCCCTGGTTGTGCTGAAGAATCGTGAGAATTATACAATCCAGATCGCTCTTCAGCAGCTGTTTACGAACAAGGACGGCCTGGATTACGGGATGATCATGTCAGCAACCTTTGCAGCGACACTGCCGCTGCTCATCGTGTTTCTGCTGTTTAGCCGCTGGGTGATTGCCGGGTTGACCTCGGGGGCGGTTAAGAGCTGAGTTTTTTCAAACTTGTTAGCCAGCTACAAAGGAAGTGGCGCAGCGATGAAGAATAATAGACAGAGGAGAATGGGGGGAAGCCTGTGAAGCTCCGTCGTAAAATCCTGCTGGCTATTATTCTTCTTGTGTTTATCCCGGTGATCGCTATGGGGAGTGTGACCTACTACACGTACTCCCAGGCCATGGAGAAGAAGTCCAGTCATTTTTACTGGATATCGCTTCAGGAAACGGATCGCCGTCTGAAATTTGCACTGAATGAGATTACGACCATATCCAATTTTGCAATTACCCAGCAGGCAGTTCAGCAAGCCTTGAAGCAGCCGGAATCCGCTGTGACCTATAACCGCCGGCAGGAAATGAACAATTTAATCCATCACCCGATGATTCTGTCCTTTGCGCTGTATAGTCATGACCGGCTTATCTACTCCGACAGTGACGCTTATACCCTCGCAGAGCTTCAGGCCCAGGAATGGTATGGCCGGGTCGTGGAAGCGCAGGGACGTCCGGTGTGGGCAGGACCGGGAGAGGACCGTGCTGCGGGAGCGCTGATCTCTGATCAAGCCCCTTCCACAGGGCGTATTGAAATCGCTTCCGGGGCACTTATTCAGGCGCGGACCATTAAGGATTACCACTCTTTGGAGGACATCGGGACGCTTATCATTTACGTCAAGCCTGATTTGCTAGACCAGGTGTTTTGGGAGGCGGCAACGTTAAAGCAGGGAGACATCCTGCTGGTCAATCAGGAGGGGCGCATCGTATTCGATAAATCCGGGGAGCGGATCGGGGAGCATGCAGCGTTTCCTTTTTTGGAGGCGGGCTACAGCAACGGCAAAGGCTATTATGTAGATGATGATCTCGGGGAGTCGTCACTCATTACCTATCTGCCTTCACATCACAAGGAATGGTTTCTGGTCGCGGTGACCGAGAAGAAGCTGATCGCCTCGGAGTCGTCCTATATCCGCAATCTGGCGCTGCTGCTGGGCGGAAGCTCGCTGCTGTCGGCGTTTTTGTTTGACCGCTTCTTTGTCCGGCGGCTCGTGCAGAGCATCATTGGGGCGGTCAACGGCATGAAGCAGGTGAAGCGGGGCAGCTTTGTTCCGATTCCTTCACCAGGGCGGGCGGATGATGAAACCGATCTTTTAATTGATGGCTTTAATCGGATGAGCGCCCAGATTGAAGAGCTGCTGCAGCAGATTCAGACCGAGCAGGCACGCAAGAAGGAGGCTGAAATGCAGGCACTGGTGGCGCAGATCAATCCACATTTTATATATAATTCTCTGGAGTCGATCAATTCGATGGCGGTGCTGGAGGGCAACCGGAATATTAGTAAAATGGTTATTTCGCTCGGCAAGCTCCTGCGGATCAGTATTAACGAGAATCAGGAGCTAATCCCGCTTAGTATGGAGCTGGAGCACGTCAGGCATTACATGAACATCCAGAAGTTTCGCTTTGAGGATCAGTTTGATTATGAGATTACGATTCCCGAAGAGCTGAAATTTGTCGTCACTCAGAAGCTGATTGTGCAGCCCATTGTAGAGAACGCGCTATATCATGCCATTGAGCCTATGGAGGAACCGGGTCTGATTCGTATTGCGGTCAGCGATGCGGGAGACGAGGTATTCATTGATATTACGGATAACGGACCTGGATTCTCTAAGGAACGGCTTCAAAAGCTATATGGTGAAGAACAGGGACCCGCGAGAAAGTATCGGGAAAACGGTGTGGGATTAAAAAATGTTCATGAACGCCTTCAGATTCGCTTTGGCGGGCGTTATGGCATGATGATCTGCTCCGCGCCGGGCTTCGGCTCGACGATCCGTATCCGGATACCGAAAATGCTGCCATGAAGGGAGAGCAAGCATGAAGACTCCAAACATATTGGGAGCCCGGGGATGGGTTGTACTGTATATGTGTCTGATGACGTTACTTGTAGGCTGGATGCTGCTGCAGGATCGGGAAGTCATTGAAGAGGAGCAGGGTGAGAAAATAACGCTCACCTTTCGACACTTTTGGAATAAGGAGCATGACCGCCAAGTGCTTGACATCGTAACAGAAGTCATCAGCAGCTATCAGGCGGAGCACCCGAATATCAAAATTAACTTTGAAGGAATGGACCAGACGATTCACCGGGAGCAGAAGCTTAAGAGTGAAATGGTTACCGGCACGCCTCCGGATATGTTTGTACTGTTCGGCGGAGCGGAGATTGAGCCTTACGCCCGGGCTGGGCGCCTAATGGATTTATCGGAGTTTGTGCAATCCCGCGGTTTGAACGGGGAGTTTACAAGCCTTTCATTATGGACCTTTGATGGCAAAATCTTTGGGCTTCCCATCGAAGGGCATGCTGAGCCGCTCTATTATAACAGGGACCTGTTTCAGCGGCTCGGACTTCAGCCGCCCCGGACGCTCGCCCAGCTGAATGAGATCATAGAGAAGCTGCTGAAGCGGGATGTGATTCCATTTGCGTTAGGCAATGAGGACCGGTGGCCGGCTGCAATTTTTGCCCATTATTTCATGGATCGGTATGCCGGAGCTGCCTTGATTGAGCGCTTGGCACGGGGAGATGAAGGCGTCCGTTTTGACAATGAGCTATATTTGAGTGCCTTTCAGCATTTCCAGTCCTGGATTGAGCAGGGGGCCTTCGGCCCTTCGCCCAACACTTCCTCAACAGAGGAGGCCATTGCCCTGTTTACCGGCGGGCAAGCCGCGATGTATTTAAACGGGAATTGGGATATTAATCTGTTTCAAAGTGAAGAAGACCCGGATTTTCAGCAAAAGGTGGGTGTCATCCCGTTTCCTTCTCTTCGGAACAGCGAGCCAAGGTCTATGGCCGGCGGATATACGATCGGTATTGGACTGTCCTCCGAGCTTGTAGATCCAGAGAAGCAGGCGGCGTTAGGGTTAATGGAGGCCTTGTACACGGAGGATGTGCAGGCTCGCATCGTGTATGAGGGTCGGAGGATTCCGTCAATGAAAATTCCGTTTGATCCGGAGCGGACTGGACCGGTATTTGCCCAGGTCATTGATTTGCTAGAGCAAAGCCCGGCGAGCTTTCTCGCTTATGACAACGTCATTTCTCCGGAGGTCAAAACATCATTTCTGGAGGTCATTGAGGACCTTATCAGCGGTAAAACCAGTGCAGGAGCAGCACTTGAGCAAATTGAGCAGTCCTCCCGGGCGTATTGGGAGCTGCGCAAGGATGCGCGCAGGTGACAAAAAAGGGAGGCTGGTGTGCTTATGGAGGAGAAGCGGTATCGTGTTATCCTGGTGGATGATGAGCCGATCATTCTCCGGAGCTTGAGAGCAGCAATTCCATGGGAAGAGCTGTCGATGGAGGTTGCCGGTGAAGCAAAGAATGGAGAAGCGGCGCTGGAGCTCGTCAAGCAGCTCCAGCCTCACGTACTGATCAGCGATATCCGTATGCCGGGCCTGGATGGGATTTCTTTAATGAAGGAAGTAATGCAGGAGCAGCCGAAGCTGTTTTTTATTTTTATAAGCGGCTACGGGGAATTCGAGTATGCCCGGGAAGCGCTGCGGGAAGGCGCCTTCGATTATTTGCTCAAGCCGATTGATCATGAGGAGCTGGCGGCTTCACTTCTGAGAGCTGTTGCGGCTTTGAAGAAGCAGGAGGAGAATGACAGGCTGCTGCACTCTATGCAAACCCTGTCCCTTCTGGCCAGAGAACGCCTCTTTACTGAGCTGATTGAGGGCAGCCGCAGCCCGCTCCTTCAGCTGCAGTGGCTGGAGCATAATGAGCTGGACCAGAGCTGGTATATGGCGGTGCTTCAGCTTGACCGTTTCGAGAAGCTGGAAGCGGCCTGGAGCCGGGATGAGAAAAGGCTGTGGCTGTTCGCAATTCGGAATATATTGGAGGAATGGTTTGAGAACAGCGGCGGCCTGACTGTGTTTCCGTTTCGGAGCGGAGAGTGGCTGCTCATCTTTCCCGAGCGGATGAAGGAGCTGCAAAAGCAGCTTGGTCATGAGCTTATTTCTTTGATAAAACGGCATACAAAGCTTTCCGCCTCCGTCGGCTTCAGCTTGACGGCGTCGGGTATGCAGCAGCTGGGTGAAGCCTATGAATCGGCCACCCGGGCGCTGTATCAGCGTTTTTATACGAATGGAGAAGGCGTCTACTGCGCGGAGCAGAATAGCAGGATTAGCACCTCTGCCGGGAGCTCCTATCCAAAAAATCTGGAGGCCTCCCTGTTGGACCGTGTAAGAACGCTGGATCAGGAAGGACTGCGCTCAGGCCTTCAGGAGGTGTATGCTTACCTGGAAGCACAAGGCTGCCTGAGGCCGGCGGCGGAGCAGATTCTGGTTGAGCTGTCGGTCGTATTGTATCGGCAATTTAAGGATATGAGGACCGGGCAGGAATGGTCATTGGAAGAGCTGCTTCAGGACATCCATGCTTCCGACAGCCTGAAGGATATGATGTCCGTGCTTCAGATCACGCTGGCGCGGTGGATGAAGGACAGTGCTGCCGAGCCCTCCAGGGAGGATATGCACACGGTCATGGAGAAAGCCCGCAGCTATATTCAGGAGCACTATCAAAAGGATTTATCGATCGAGGAGGTGTCAGAGTATAGCCATCTTAGCATCAGTCACTTTTGTACGTTGTTCAAGCAGTCCTCCGGCTATACCTTCGTGGAGTATTTGACTCTCTGTCGTATCGAGAAAGCGAAGCATATTCTGAGAAATACGAGTGTGAAGGTATATCAGGTGGCGCCGCTTGTCGGCTATCAGGACCCCAGATATTTCACTCAGGTATTCAAAAAGGTTACCGGTCATACACCTACAGAATACCGAGAGTCGGTAAGTGCACAATAAAAAACACCTTCCCTTGCAAATGCGGGAAGGTGTTTTTTTGGGGAATAATAAATGCGTTGTCTGTTGTTAAGGTTACGAACGGTTGCGTCTCATCGAACCCATAACCAGGCTGACGATGAAGACCAGTGCAACGGCACCGATAATGGCAGGGACGATGAAGAAGTCACCAATTTCTGGACCCCAGTCACCAAGAATCAGGCTACCGAGCCATGCGCCGATGAAACCGGCAATAATGTTACCGATGACGCCTCCGGGAATATCTCTTCCCATAATCAGACCTGCGATCCAACCAATGATACCACCAACAATGAGAGACCAAAGAAAACCCATGATTATCACCTCGTTAAAATTTTTTTAACTGTCTGTGCTTTACTATTAACCAAAGAAGCTCCGTTTAAACAGCTACCGACACAGAAAAAATGGAATCCTGTTGTAAGGGGTATGTTATATATAAGAAATTAAAAATAACGATATGGAGGGAGAGTCTGTCATGGAAAATCACAGCTTGCTAAGAACCGGTGCAGTCGATACCGAGGAGGTCACCCCGGATCTATTGTCCATGAGAACGCTAATTGCCAATGTGCTGATGGTAGGACAGCCGAAGCAAGGCAGCTGGGTGCTGGTGGATACCGGCATGGCCAAGTTTGCAGACGCCATTGCAGACACTGCAGTCCAGAGATTTGACCGCCCGCCCGCATGCATTGTGCTCACGCACGGGCATTTCGACCATGTCGGCACGGTGAAGGAGCTGGCAGATCGTTGGAATGTTCCCGTGTATGCCCATGGGCTGGAGCTTCCCTATCTGACAGGGAAGGCAAACTACCCGCCGGCAGATCCTACGGTGGGCGGAGGCTTGATGGCGCGGGCAGCGCCAGCGTATCCGAACGAAGGCATTAATCTTGGCACACGCGTTCACGCTTTACCGAAGGACGGATCACTGCCGGAGCTGCCGGAATGGAGATGGATCCACACACCAGGCCACAGTCCTGGCCATATTTCACTATACCGAGAGCGGGACGGCGCCCTCATTGCAGGCGATGCGTTCATTACCGTGAAGCAGGAATCGGCCTTGGCGGTCGTGACCCAGAGTAAGGAGCTTCACGGACCGCCGATGTATTTTACGCCTGACTGGGAAGCCGCGGAGCAGTCCGTTCAGAAGCTTGCCGCATTAAAGCCTCAAGTAGCAATTACGGGACATGGCGTTTCCATGGCAGGTGCCGAGCTGCAGGAGTCGCTGCTCTGCCTCGCGGAACATTTCAAAGAGATGGCTGTACCGAAGCAGGGCAAATATGTAGAGGACAGACCGTAGGCCGAGGCTGGACCGTTCTTATATGACCTGACTCCCGGATGCTGGAGACATCCGGGAGCTTTTGCCGCAGCTGCCCATGGTATAATATCATTTACGAGAAAGGGGAGAGCTTATGAAGATATTGGTGTTGGCGGAGAAGCCGTCGGTAGCTAGAGAAATTGCGCGGGTCATGGGGAGCCGCGAGAAGCATAAGAACTATTTTGAAGGACCGAAATATGTAGTTACCTGGGCACTGGGGCATTTGGTAGGGCTGGCCGAGCCGGAGGATTATGATCCCAAATACCAGACCTGGGCGCTGGAGGATCTGCCGATCCTGCCGGAGCGCATGAATCTGAAGGTGCTGCGTGAAACGAGCCATCAGTTCAAGACCGTACAGCATCTCTTGAAGCGCCAGGATATCGGGGAGATGATTGTAGCCACGGACGCGGCACGGGAAGGCGAGCTGCTGGCCCGCTGGATCCTGAGCATGGCGAAATGGAACAAGCCGTTCAAGCGTCTATGGATTTCTTCCCAGACAGACAAGGCGATTCGGGAGGGCTTTGCTTCCCTTAAGCCGGGCAGTCAGTTCGATCGTCTGTACGAGTCCGCACGCTGCCGGGCGGAGGCAGATTGGATGGTCGGCTTGAACGTGACGCGCGCGCTGACGTGCAAATTCAATGCACAGCTGTCTGCCGGGCGGGTACAGACGCCGACGCTGGGCATGATTATGCAGCGAGAGAAGGATATTACCGGCTTCCGCTCCCAGGAATTTGATACGATTCAAGTGGATCTTGGGGGCTTTGAAGCCTCGTGGCGGGCGTCCGGCGGTGACGGACGCATCTTTGACCGCAAGCAGACCGAGGAACTGAGGGCCAAGCTGTCTTCAGGAGCAGCCCGCGTCATCACGGTGAAAAAAAGTGAAAAAGCCGAGCCGCACCCGCTGGCGTACGATTTGACCGAACTGCAGCGGGATGCGAACCGCCGCTTCGGCTTCTCAGCCAAGCAAACGTCCAGTGTGCTGCAGCGTCTGTATGAACAGCATAAGCTCGTTACATATCCGCGTACAGACAGCCGTTACTTAACAAGTGATATGGTGTCCACGCTTAAAGAACGGCTGGAGAGCGTAGCCATCGGCCCGTATGCTGCGCTGGCCCGTCCACTGCTGCGCAAGCCGATGCAGCCTGGCAAGCGAGTCGTTGATGACAGCAAGGTGAGTGATCACCATGCGATCATTCCAACAGAGGAAACGGTGCTGCTGAACAAGCTCAGCGCAGAGGAGCGCAAGCTGTATGACCTGATCGTGCGCCGGTTCATCAGCCTGTTCTATCCTCCTGCGAAATATGATTCCGTGTCGGTCACCCTCAAGCTGGAAGGCGAGCAGCTGTACGCCAAGGGAACGACCGTTAAAGACAGCGGCTGGCGCGAGGTGTACGGAGGCGATTACGAGACCGCGGAGGAGGACGATGCAGATCTCGGCGTTTCGGAGTCAGCCGGAAAGCTGCTGCCTCCGCTGCAGGAAGGCGAGCAGCTTCAGGTGCGCCGCTGCATCGTCAAGCCGGGCCGCACTCAGCCGCCGAAGCGGTACACGGAAGCCGCGCTGCTGACCCAGATGGAGAAGCATGGGCTCGGCACTCCGGCAACGCGCGCGGACATTATCGAGAAGCTCGTCAGCTCTGATACGATTGAGCGGCAGGGCTCGTCGCTGCATCCAACAGGCAAGGGCAAGCAGCTGATTGAGCTGGTGGCGCCGCAGCTGCGTACACCGGAGCTGACCGCAAGCTGGGAAGCGGACCTGGAGATGATCGCCAAGGGCCAGGGCAAAGCGGAGCCGTTCATCCGCGGCATTCGGGAGATGACAAAGGAGCTGGTCGCGGGAGTCAAGGGGAGCACGGCGGAATATACGCCGCATAATGTATCGGCCAGCCATTGCCCGGACTGCGGCACGAGGCTCCTGGAGAAAAAGAGCAAGCGCGGCAAGCTGCTGCTCTGTCCCAGCGACGACTGCGGCTATAAGCGTTCCGGGGAGAAGCGTCTCTCCAACCGCCGCTGTCCTCAGTGTCATAAGAAGATGGAGCTGAAGGAAGGCAAGGCCGGGATGTTCGTGCAGTGCCTGGGCTGCGGCATTACGGAGACGCTGAATAAAGACAGCAAGCATATTAACAAACGGGAGGAACGTAAGCTCGTTCAGCAGTATGGTAGCAAGCAGGAATCTCTGGGTAATAATCTGGGGGAGCTGCTGAAGGCTGCGATGGAGAAGAACAAAGACTGATTTCCCTTCTTGAACAGAGGGAGAAATCGGCTTTAATTTTACATAGAATTAACTCAATAACTGCTCCCCGTAAATTTTTCCGCGTTATGGTAGGAAAGCAGCGTCTTTGAAAATTCATTTTTTCATAGACCAGTGGTTAGATCCATTCCGCTAAACAGCGAACGAGGAGGAGTATAATTCTATGGAAAAGGTATTGGCGAAAAAAATGATCAGCAGCATGCTGAGCGCAGTTGTTGTGGCAGCATCCGTTCTTCCCGGCCTGGCAGGAGCGGCAGGTACAGCAGGTGCAGCGGGTACAGCAGGTGAATCAAAGGGGTTTGAGCTCCGCATTTTACATACGAATGATACCCACGCGCATTTGGACCAGGTCGCCCGCAGGGTGACGGCAGTGAATGCAGCGAGAAACGACAGCACTTTGCTGCTGGATGCCGGCGATGTATTCTCCGGGACGCTGTATTTCAATCAATATAACGGACTGGCCGATCTGTATTTCATGAACCTGCTGGGCTATGACGCTATGGTGCTCGGAAACCACGAGTTTGATAAGGGTCCCAAGGTGCTGGCTGATTTCGTCAAGCAGGCCAAGTTTCCGCTGCTAAGTGCGAATATTGATTTCAGCACCGAGCCGGCACTGCAGAAGGAGTCTGATCAGGCCATCGGCGTGCCCGCAAGCAACGGCAAAATCTATCCGGCAATGATCAAGGAAGTAAACGGAGAGAAGGTTGGCATTATTGGACTGACGACTCCGGACACCGCGGTGCTCTCTTCTCCGGGTCAGAACATCAAATTTCAGGACGAGGTGGAGAGTGCACAGCAGCAGGTGGATGCCTTTGAAGAAATGGGAATTGAGATGATCATTGCATTGACTCATTTGGGCTACAATGCCGACGTGGCGCTTGCCGAGCAGGTAAAGGGGCTCGATATTATTGTGGGCGGTCATTCCCACACAATCCTGAATGAACCTAAAGTGGTGCATGCGGATGAAGAGCCTACGCTCATCGTACAGACGGGTGAGTACGACAACAACCTGGGCCAGCTTGACGTCACCTTCAATGATGAAGGCGTGGTTACAGCCTGGAAGGGCCAGCTGATTCCTCTGAATAAGAAGGATGATGCAGGCAACTACACCATTGCCAGCGATCCGGCTGCTGCTGAGAAGCTGGCTGAGTATGCAAAGGCGCTGGAGGAGCTGAAGAAAACCGTAGTCGGTAAATCCGGCGTGGAGCTGAACGGCGAGCGTGAATCAGTGCGCAAGGAAGAGACAAACCTCGGCAATCTGATGGCGGACGGAATGCGCTCCAAGGTGATGAGCATCGTCAAGGACCCGGATGCCAAAGCTTATGTAACCATTCAGAACAGCGGCGGCATCCGCGCCTCGATTGGGGCGGGCGATATTACCCTGGGGCATCTGCTGACGACGATGCCTTATGGCAATAATCTGACGGCTTTGAAGATGACCGGGGAAGAGATTGTTGCTGCGCTGGAGAACGGAGTCAGCGGCGTGGAGGACGGAGCGGGAAGGTTCCCGCAGGTGTCCGGTTTGCGCTTCTACTATGATTCCACGAAGCAGCCGGAGAAGGTGGACAGCGTAACCGGAACAACAGAGCAGGAAGGCCAGCGGATCGCAAGTGTGCAGATTCTGAATGAAGATGGCACGTATTCCGATATAGACCCGGATGCTTACTATATCGTTGCCACGAACTCCTATGTTGCCGATGGCGGCGACTTCTACAGCTCCATGAAGCAAGCCAAAGAGGACGGGCGTTTATATGAGCTGAATCTGGTCGATTATGAGGTGTTCCGCGAGCATCTGGATCAGGTGGGGAACGTCAAGATCTCTACCGAAGGACGGATCACCGATCTGCTAGGAGCGGCGCTTCCGGCTGAAGCCGGAGGAAACGCTGGTGCCACTAACGGCCCTGTATTCAAGGACATCGTCAATGATCCGGCTCTGGCTATGATTCAGGAGGCAGCAGAAGCGGGGATCATCAAGGGCTATGAGGATGGCACCTTCCGTCCGGACCGTGTCGTTACAAGGGCGGAATTCGCCGTCTTGATCAGCCGGGCATTTGACATGAAGAAGGCAGGAGATGCAGCGGAGTTTACGGACGCCCATCTTATTCCTGCCTGGGCGCAGGATTCTATCGCTGCATTGGATGGAGCCGGACTGCTGAAGGCATGGCCGGGCATGGCATTCAAGCCTATGGAGCCGATGACAGCATCTGAAGCAGCAACGCTGCTCCGCGCAATCTCGGACAGCTACGACGTTACCGGAGAGGCGAAAAGTCTGACCCGTAAAGCGGCTGTGCTTCTGATCATGGAGGCACTCTGATATCTAGAAAGTCCTGACAGTGAGGCCCCTGGTCTTTGAGGCGTGAAGCTAGAGGCTTCATCCGTAGACCAGGGGCCTTTTTTTTATTGAAAATGGCGGAAAATGGCGCTGCATTGTAACCTTTGCGCGGCACTTTAATTATAGAATAGGATGGAGTGACTGGATAGCCATTTCATTCCAATTAGACGAGGTGAAGGAGGAGTATGGCATGGAAGAAACAGCAAGCCGCATTCAATGGGGCATTATGGGGACAGGCTGGATTGCCGAAAAGTTTGCTGCCGATTTGAAGTATGCCAATAACGGAAGCCTTGCGGCCTGCGGGTCGAGAACTGACGACAGCGCCCGGCGCTTTGGGGAGCGCTTTGATATTCCTCGTACATATGGATCTTATGAAGAGCTCGTGCAGGATCCGGCACTGGATGCCATTTATGTAGCAACGCCGCATCCGCTGCACAAGGACAATGTGCTGCTTGCACTTCGCGCCGGCAAGGCCGTGCTGTGTGAGAAGCCCTTTACGATGAACAGCCGCGAGCTGGAGGAAGTGATCCAGACTGCGAGAGACCACAAGCTGTTCCTGATGGAAGGCATGTGGACCCGCTTTCTTCCGCCTATTGTACAGGCAAGACAATGGATTGCGGATGGCCGTATTGGCGAGGTGCGTATGTTGAAGGCGGAATTTGGCTTCAGGACGGAGATGAACCCTGAGCACCGTCTGTTCAAGCCGGAGCTGGGAGGCGGTGCACTGCTGGATGCGGGCATCTATCCGGTTTCGTTCGCTTCTATGGTGCTGGGAAGTGCTCCTTCAAACCTTAGCAGCACGGTACATTTTTGCGAGACCGGGGTTGACGATCAGTTTACGCTGCTGCTGGAGTATGAGGATGGAAAGTCAGCCTCTTTAAGCAGCGCTACGCGCCTGGCCTTGACCAATGACGCCGTCATTTATGGAACGGAAGGGCGGATCCGGATTCCTGGCTTTTTCAATGCCCGTGAAGCCTTTCTTTATGAGGGAGATCAGCAGACCGAGGCCTATCAGGATGACCGGGTCAGTGACGGCTATGCCTTTGAAGCCGAAGAGGTTGGACGCTGCCTCATGAACGGCGCCCTGGAGAGCGCTGTAATGCCTTTGGATGAATCCCTGGCCATTATGAAGCTGCTGGATGGGGTGCGGGAGCAGTGGGGACTTCAGTACGAGGTTGAATAAAAAAAACGGAGCATAAGCTTCCCTTCGTTGGCTCACTCTAGGTAGTACAGGGGGGTGAAGTGATATGCCGATCCATAAGCCAAGAAAGATCAAGAATCAACAAAACCACTCCAGCATTCTGGAGGAAAGCCAGACGGTGAAGCCGCAAAAAGCAGCTCATACACCGCCGAGCCTGAACGGAATCCCGAAGCAGGAATCGTAAGCATTTTGCCGGAATGATATAGCATAGAGCCCCTTAGTTTGTGTTCTCCTCCCGTCACTTTTATAATAAAACGGAAGAAGAACGCGGGATAGGGGGCTTTTATAGTGAGGACAGCACTGATCATATGGTTTCTGTTTATTAATCTGACCTCATATCTGGTGATGTCCGAGGACAAGCGCCGGGCACGGCTGGGCCGCGAACGGATTCCGGAGCAGACGCTGTTCCTGCTTGCGGCAGGAGGCGGGGCAACGGGAGTGCTGGCAGCGATGTACCGCAAACGTCACAAGACCAGGCATCTCTCCTTTCGACTAGGAATACCGCTGCTGCTGTTTGTAAACGCGGTCATTTACGGGTACTTATGGACATAATAAGCAGGCTAAAGGGCATGCTCCGGGGTTTCACCTTACCGGGTTGAAGGTTAATGAAGGGCAATTCTTTCTTTAACCTGGGAATGAGGTGGGCTACATGCTGTTCAAAAATATATTGCTGGCTTATGACGGATCGGAGCTGTCCGAGAAGGCACTAGAGCAGGCGCTGGGGCTGCTGAAGGTCATGCCAGAGGCAGCGCTGGATATCGTGCACGCTTATGAATTTCCTCGCTTTTTCATCGGAGAGGGCATTGCGCCGGTTCCGGGAACGGTGAATAAGGAGATTTTTGATGTGGCGGAGCAGACGACGAACGAGCTGAAAACCCGGCTGCGCGAAGCCGGTGTGGACGGGAACGTACAGATGATTCAGGGTGCACCGGGAGAGGTGCTGGTAGAATTTGCTGTTCAGAACGGGAATGACCTGATTGTGATCGGCAGCCGCGGTCGCAGCGGTATCCAGGAATTCATGCTGGGAAGCGTCAGCCATCATGTCGTTCAGCACGCCGGCGTGCCGGTGCTGGTCGTTAAATCATAATTCGAGAGCGGGGACACGGCTTCAGGGACACCATGGGTGTTCCTTTTTTTATAGGAACAGGAGCCTTGATTTTACAAAAAGCGAACATTAGATTTTACGAACAACTAAACGTTCGTGTTTAGGTTGACACCCGGTGTTAGAGATTGTTAAACTGAAATTATCAGGGCTTATTTATCTCATGAATGATCTATCCCATGAAATAACGGCCTAATTGTATAGGTCTCGTATAAAGCCGGGGATAGGGCCCGGAGGTTTCTACCCGAAAACCGTAAATTTTCGGACTACGAGGGAACAGGGCATAAGTCAGCAGGGCCATGTGTCGATGGCTGCAGAAGACCGCCCTTACAGGTATTTTTTGTGCCCGGACTTTAATCGCCATTATGATTTCATCATAGAGCAGGTCCGGTGTTCCCTTGGAAGTCCGGTCCTTCTGCACAGCTGCAGAAAGAGCCGGATTTTTTTAATAGCTAAGTGTAGTTGAATCCTGAGAAAGCAGGTGCATGATGTCGGTAAAAGCAGCAGTCATTATGGGCAGTCAATCGGATTGGGATACGATGTCCCACGCATGCGAGGTGCTGGAGGAGCTAGGCATCCCCTATGAGAAGAAAGTGGTATCCGCCCACCGGACGCCGGACTTGATGTTTAAATATGCTGAAGAGGCAGAAGGACGGGGCATTCGCGTAATTATTGCCGGAGCGGGCGGGGCAGCCCATCTGCCGGGTATGGTGGCGGCGAAGACCGTGCTGCCGGTGATTGGTGTGCCGGTGCAGTCGAAAGCGCTGAACGGTCTGGATTCTCTTCTGTCCATCGTGCAGATGCCCGGCGGCGTGCCGGTAGCAACGGTGGCGATCGGCCGCGCGGGGGCAGTCAATGCAGGCTTGCTGGCCGCCCAGATTCTCGGAACCGCCGATGAGGCGATCCGGGCCAAGGTGCAGGAGCGGCGTGACCGCACCCGCGATGAGGTGCTGAAGGGCAGTGACCTGTTATGAGCAAACGTATCAATGAAGGACAAGCTGCTCCAGTGCTTCCGCCAGGCTCCGTCATTGGGGTGCTCGGAGGCGGTCAACTCGGCCGCATGATGGCTCTGGACGGAATGAAGATGGGGTATCGGTTCATGACGCTGGACCCCGTCCCGGATTGTCCGCTGGGCCAGCTGGCTCCGCAGATTACGGCGTCCTACTCTGACCGTGAGGCGGCTGCGGAGCTGGCCTCCAGGTCAGATGTCATCACTTATGAATTCGAGAATGTTGACGCAGCCGTAGCTTCATTGCTGGAAGAGCAGTCCTATGTTCCTCAAGGCAGCCGGCTGCTCTATACGACGCAGAATCGTCTGCGGGAAAAGGCGGCGATTGAAGCTGCTGGCGTTCCGGTTGCTCCTTACCGGGAGATACGGAGTCTTGAGGAGCTTCAGGCTGCTGCGGCAGCTCTGGGCCTGCCCTGTGTGCTGAAGACCGCAACAGGCGGCTATGACGGCAAGGGACAGGCGGTTCTGCGGGAAGAAGGCCAGCTGGCTGAAGCCTACGACACTCTGGCAGCAGCTGGAACACAGCTCGTGCTGGAGAAATTCATCACCTTTAGCAGTGAAATTTCTGTGATTGCAGCGCGAACACCGGCTGGTGAGGTCAAGAGCTTCCCGCCGGCGGAGAATGTGCATATAGACAATATTTTGCACGTATCCATTGTGCCCGCCCGAATTCCTACAGAGGTTCAGCGCCGGGCCTGCCAGGTGGCGGAGAAGGTAGCAGAGGGCTTAGAAGCTGTTGGTCTGCTGGCCGTTGAAATGTTCTTGACAGACCAGGGCGATATTTATGTGAACGAGGTGGCTCCTAGGCCGCATAACTCGGGTCACTATACGATGGAAGCCTGCGCTACCTCACAGTTTGAGCAGCATGTGCGTGCGATCTGCAGCCTTCCTCTCGGAGACACCGCGCTGCTGAGTCCTGTTGTGATGGTGAACCTGCTGGGCCAGCATGTCGAGCCGGCTGTGGAGCGCCTCACAGGCAAGGATGAACTTGCAGAGTCGCTTGGCATCGTGCCGAAGCTTCATTTATATGGAAAGAGCGAAAGCAAGCACGGCCGCAAGATGGGACATATCAACCTGCTGTGCGGTGATGTGGAAGATGCGTTGAAATGGATCGAGCAGACTAATATTTGGAGGCTGAATCAATGATTGAACGTTACAGCAGACCGGAAATGCGGGCCGTTTGGACCGAGGAGAACAAATTCAGAGCCTGGCTGGAGGTTGAGCTTTGCGCCTGTGAGGCTTGGGCAGAGCTGGGCGTAATTCCGAAAGAGGATACCGTCACCCTGCGCCAGAATGCTTCCTTTAATATTGACCGGATCTACGAAATCGAGCAGGAGACGCGCCATGACGTTATTGCCTTTACCCGCGCAGTCTCGGAAAGCTTGGGCAATGAGCGCAAATGGGTTCACTACGGTTTGACCTCCACAGATGTTGTGGACACGGCCAACGGCTATCTGCTGAAGCAGGCTAATGAAATTCTGGAGCAGGACCTGCTGCGCTTCATCGACATTTTGCGCGAGAAGGCGCTCTCCTACAAGCATACCCCGATGATGGGACGCACACACGGCGTTCATGCCGAGCCGACGACCTTCGGTTTGAAGATGGCGCTGTGGCATGAGGAAATGGTCCGCAATCTGGAGCGCTTCCGCCACGCCGCAGATGCGGTGCAGTACGGCAAGATCTCCGGCGCAGTTGGCACATACGCGAACATTGATCCGTTCGTAGAGGAGTTTGTGTGCCGCAAGCTGGGTACAAAAGCGGCTCCGATCTCCACCCAGACGCTGCAGCGTGACCGCCATGCGGAATATATGGCGACGCTGGCGCTGATCGCGACGTCTCTGGACAAGTTCGCTACCGAGGTCCGCGCGCTGCAAAAGAGTGAGGTCCGGGAGGTGGAGGAAGCTTTTGCCAAGGGGCAGAAGGGCTCCTCGGCAATGCCGCACAAGCGCAACCCGATCGGTTCGGAGAACATCTCCGGCCTGGCCCGTGTCATCCGCGGCCATATGGTGTCAGCGTATGAGAACGTGCCGCTGTGGCATGAGCGCGATATTTCACACTCCTCCGTGGAGCGGATCATTTTGCCGGATGCAACCATGCTGCTGAACTACATGCTGAACCGCTTCGGCAACATTGTGAAGAATTTGACGGTGTTCCCGGACAACATGAAGCGCAACATGGCCCGTACATTCGGTGTTCCGTTCTCCGGCCGCGTCATGACGAAGCTGATCGACAAGGGCTTCAGCCGGGAGCAGGCCTACGATACAGTGCAGCCGAGAGCGATGCAGGCGTGGGAAGAGCAGCGCCAGTTCCGCGAGATTGTGGAGAGCACGCCGGAAATTACTGAAGTGCTGAGTGCAGAGGAGATTGAGGATGCGTTCAATCCTTCATGGCATCTGAAGCATGTAGATACGATTTTTGACAAGCTGGGCTTGAAATAGAAGTAAGGCGGCTCCGGCTGGAGCTGCCCCTTCAAAGGGAGTGGAGAATATGGGATCTCGCGCACTGTCCACAGCTGTGGATCTGATTGATGCGCCGCTGCTGTACAAAGGCAAGGTCAGAGAGCTTTATGATCTTGGAGAACATCTGCTGATTGTGGTCACGGACCGCATCTCGGCGTTTGATTACGTGCTGGACCCGCCGGTTCCCGCCAAGGGAACGGTGCTGAACCAGCTCAGCGCTTTTTGGTTTGACCTTACGAAGCATCTCATGGATAACCACGTGGTGCATACCGATGCTCAGACATTAGGCGCAATCGCCAAGGACCCGGAGGTGCTGGAGGGAAGAGTGATGGTGTCCAAGCGGGCGGAGCGCATTGATATTGAGTGTGTGGTCCGCGGCTACATTACCGGAGGAGGCTGGCGGCAATACCAGTCCACCGGAGAGATCAACGGCATTCATCTTCCGGAAGGCATGCGGAAGAATGAGGCCTTTAAAGAGCCCATCTTTACGCCTGCAGCCAAGAACGACGTCGGCCATGATGAGGATATCTCCATGGATACGATGAAGGACATGGTGGGAGCAGAGCTCGCACTGGAGCTGCAGGAGAAAAGCCTGATGCTCTACCACTATGCCCATAATTACTGCGCCGAGCGGGGCATCATCCTGGCAGACTGCAAGTTCGAATTCGGCCTGCTGGACGGCAAGGTGATTCTCATTGATGAAATCTTCACTCCCGATTCCTCAAGATTCTGGGATCAGAGCAAGTACGAGCTGGATATTGAAATTGACAGCATGGACAAGGAGCCGGTCCGCAGCTACCTGGCGGGAACCGACTGGGACAAGAACAGCAAGCCGGAGGAGCTTCCGGCCGGTGTCGTTGAAGAGACGACTCGCCGGTATACCGATATTTACCGCCGCATTACGGCACCCGTTCAATCAAACTCTTAATTCCTATACGATACCGAGGAGGAACATCAAAGACATGTTAAAAGCAAAGGTCTATGTCACCATTAAGCAGAGCGTTTTGGATCCACAGGGAGTTGCCGTTCAGGGCGCTCTTCATTCCATGGGTTTTCAGGAAGTGGAAAGCCTTCGGATCGGCAAGTATATGGAAGTAGAGCTGAATACGGATGACCGTGAAGAGGCGGAAGCGCGTTTAAAAGTCATGTGCGAGAAGCTGCTTGCCAACACCGTGGTTGAAAATTACCGCTTCGAACTGGAGGGCTAAGTATCATGAGATTTGCAGTACTCGTGTTTCCCGGCTCCAACTGTGATATTGACTGCTACAAGGCGGTAGAGCAAACGGTTGGTGAGCCTGTTGATTACGTTTGGCATACCGCAACCGACCTGTCGGCATATGATGCCATTCTGGTACCCGGCGGCTTTTCCTACGGCGACTATCTGCGCTGCGGCGCCATTTCTCGCTTCGCTCCGGTAATGAGCGAGGTCGCGAAGGCAGCAGAGCAGGGCAAGTTTATTCTGGGCATTTGCAATGGCTTCCAGATCTTGACGGAGGCGGGCTTGCTGCCAGGCGCTCTGCGCCGCAATGAATCGATGAAATTCCGCTGTCATGACAGCGTTCTGAAGGTCGTGAACAACGAAACTCCATTTACCCGCCACTATAGTGAGGGACAGGAGATCGTCATCCCGATCGCACATGGAGAAGGCAACTACTACTGTGATGAAGAGACACTGCAGCAGCTGCATGACCGTAACCAGATCGTATTTACGTACAGCGACAATCCGAACGGCTCCGTTGCGGACATCGCTGGCATTTGCAACGAGCGTGGCAACGTGCTGGGCATGATGCCGCATCCGGAGCGGGCGGTGTCCAGCCTGCTTGGCTCGGAAGACGGAAAGGCAATGTTTACATCCATCATTCAGACCTGGAGGGATACACATGGCGCAGCAAGTGTCCGCTAAAGAACCTACCGCAGAACAGATTGCGGAACACCGACTATATGAGCAGATGGGCGTGTCGGACAGCGAGTATGATCTGATCTGTTCGTTCATGGGACGCAAGCCGAATTATACGGAGATTGGCGTATTCAGCGTCATGTGGTCCGAGCACTGTGCCTACAAAAATTCCAAGCCGCTGCTCCGCCGTTTTCCAACGAGCGGTCCGCGCGTGCTGATGGGACCCGGCGAAGGCGCAGGGATCGTTGACATCGGCGACAATCAGGCCGTTGTATTCAAAATCGAAAGCCATAACCACCCCTCCGCTGTAGAGCCGTTTCAGGGCGCAGCGACCGGAGTCGGCGGCATTATCCGTGATATTTTCTCCATGGGTGCAAGGCCGGTAGCGATTCTGAACTCGCTTCGTTTTGGCAAGCTAGAGAGCGATCGGGTGAAATATTTGTTTGAGCACGTCGTTTCCGGCATCGCAGGCTACGGCAACTGCATCGGCATT
The DNA here is from genome assembly GCF_044383795.1 of Paenibacillus sp. JSM ZJ436. Lineage (NCBI taxonomy): Bacteria > Bacillati > Bacillota > Bacilli > Caryophanales > Paenibacillaceae > Paenibacillus > Paenibacillus sp. JSM ZJ436. The sequence goes on along the minus strand of NZ_JBISEO010000007.1, from coordinate 192,539 downwards.
CCGACCGTCGGCGGTGAGGTAGTGTTCGATGAGAGCTATGAAGGCAACCCGCTTGTAAACGCGATGTGTGTCGGCGTCATCGACCATGACAAAATTCAGCGCGGTGTCGCCAAGGGTGTAGGGAACCCGGTCTTCTATGTAGGACCTCCTACCGGCCGTGACGGCATTCACGGAGCAACCTTTGCTTCGGTAGAACTGACTGAGGAATCGGAAGCGAACCGTACTGCGGTTCAGGTTGGCGATCCGTTTATGGAGAAGCTTGTCATGGAATCGTGCCTGGAGCTGATCGACTCCGGGATCGTGCTGGGCATTCAGGATATGGGCGCAGCCGGCCTCACGTGCTCCAGTGCTGAAATGGCAAGTAAAGCCGGCAACGGCCTGGAGCTGTATCTGGATCAGGTTCCGCAGCGCGAAGAAGGCATGACGCCTTATGAGATGATGCTGTCGGAATCCCAGGAGCGTATGCTTTTCGTTGTTGAGCCGAAGGATGAAGCGCAGGCGCGGGAAATTTTTGAACGCTGGGGCGTGATTTGTGCGAAGGTCGGCAAGGTTACAGACGACGGCCGCCTGAAGCTGTTCCATCACGGTGAGGTGGTCGGCGATATGCCGGTTACGGCGCTCGTGGATGAGTGCCCGGTGTATAACAAGCCTTCCTCGGAGCCGGCTTACTTCGCCGAACAGGCCAAGGTGGATACGACACGTTATGCGGAAGTCACAGACCTTGGCGGCGCGTTGAAAAAGGTGCTGGGCTCCCCTAGCCTTGCGAGCAAGGCCTGGGTATACAACCAGTACGATTATATGGTACGCACCAGCACGGCAGTACGTCCGGGCTCGGACGCTGCGGTTGTAACCGTGGACGGCACACGCAAGGCGCTGGCTATGACAACGGACTGCAACGGCCGTTATGTATATCTGGATCCGGAAACCGGCGGCAAGATTGCTGTCAGCGAAGCAGCGCGGAACATCGTCTGCTCCGGCGCAGAGCCGCTGGCCATTACGGATAACCTGAATTTCGGATCTCCGGAGAAGCCGGAAATCTTCTGGCAGATGGAGCGGGCTGTTGACGGCATGGCAGAAGCATGCCGCGAGCTCAATGCTCCAGTCATCGGCGGTAACGTCAGCCTGTATAACGAAAATGCCAAGGGAGCGATTTACCCGACGCCGGTCGTTGGCATGGTCGGTCTGATCCATGATGTAGACCATATCACGACACAGGACTTCAAGGCGGAAGGCGATCTGGTGTATCTGCTGGGCGAAACATTTGCGGAGCTGGGCGGAAGTGAATTCCAATCAGTAATCCACGGCGTTTCCGAGGGACGTCCGCCGGTGCTTGATCTGGCCAAGGAAAAAAGACTGCTCAGCGGCGTGCTGACAGGTATCCAGTCCGGCTTCATCTGCTCCGCGCATGACGTATCCGAGGGCGGACTTGCCGCTGCTCTGGCCGAGAGCTGCATCAGCGGACAGATTGGCGCAAGCATTGAGCTGCAGAGTGAGCTCAGAAATGACATGACGCTCTTCAGTGAAAGCCAGTCCCGGATTATCGTTTCAGTTACCCCGGGGAATGAGTCCAATCTGGAGCAGCTGCTGAAGGAAGCCGGCGTTCCGTTTGCTGCGATCGGACGGGTTGGCGGCAGCGAGCTGCATATTTCGATCAACGGTGCTTCCGCGGTACAAGAACCGGTGGAGGCTTTGAAAGCCGTCTGGGAGGATGCCATCCCATGCCGAATGAAATAATGCCTGAAGGCTTATGGACTGGCGATTATTACAACGAAGGCAGCGGCAAGGACGGCGTCTTTGATAAATTGAAGGAGGAGTGCGGGGTGTTCGGCGTGTTCGGACATCACGACGCGGCTTCACTCTCCTACTACGGACTGCATGCTCTGCAGCACCGCGGTGAGGAGAGTGCCGGTATTTGTGTAGCGGACGGCATACAGTTCCGTTATCATCGCGGCATGGGGCTCGTCAAAGAGGTGTTCGGGCGGGAGCTGCTGGAGTCTCTGCAGGGAGACCGTTCTATCGGACATGTCCGCTACTCTACGAGCGGCGACAGCCAGATTACGAATGCCCAGCCGCTCGTCTTTAAATATCGCCAGGGTAATCTTGCGATTGCTACGAATGGCAACATCGTCAATGAACCGGCACTGCGCCGGGAGCTGGAGGATTCCGGCTCCATCTTTCAGACGACCAGCGACACCGAGGTCATCGCGCATCTTATTGCCCGGTCCCCTAAAAATTTTGTTGAAGCAGCCAAGGATGCTTTGCAGCGTCTGGTAGGCGGATTCGCCTTTCTGCTGATGACGGGCGATAAGATGATTGTGGCTTCGGATCCGAACGGTCTGCGTCCGCTGACGATGGGGCGTCTTGGAGACGCCTACGTCTTCGCATCGGAGACCTGCGCGATGGAGGTCATCGGTGCCGAGCCGGTCCGCGACATTGCACCAGGCGAGCTGCTGGTGCTGGATGCTGACGGACTGCACGAGGACCGTTATACCGAAGCCGGCAGAAAAGCGCTGTGTGCGATGGAGTATATCTATTTCTCCCGTCCGGACAGTGACATGAACGGCTCGAACCTGCATTCCGCCCGCAAGCGGATGGGCAGCCGGATGGCGCTGGAATCCTTCGTGGATGCCGACGTCGTTACCGGAGTTCCGGACTCCAGTATCTCCGCTGCCATCGGCTATGCCGAGCAGACCGGTATTCCGTACGAGCTGGGACTGATCAAGAACAAGTACACGGGCAGAACGTTTATTCAGCCCAGCCAGGAGCTGCGGGAGCAGGGCGTCAAGATGAAGCTCAGCGCCGTACGGCGGGTCGTGGAAGGTAAGCGGGTAGTCATGATTGATGATTCGATCGTGCGTGGAACGACGTCGCGGAGAATCGTGAATCTGCTGCGTGAGGCCGGAGCGACTGAGGTGCATGTGCGGATTACGTCGCCGCCGTTCCAGAATCCGTGCTTCTACGGCATCGACACGCCGGACCGGAGGGAGCTGATTGCTTCTTCCAAGAGCGTGGACGAGATCTGCCGGGAAATTAACGCGGACAGCCTCTCCTTTCTGACGCCGGATGGCCTCATATCGGCCATTGGGGGCTACGACGAAAACAGCCCGAAGGGCGGCTTGTGCCTGGCCTGCTTCGATAATGAGTATCCGACACAGATTGATTTCGGCGGGGAAGAGAAGATGGGGTGCAGCTGTTAAGGAAGGCGGCTTAAGCTTTCAACAACCAGTGCACCTATGATCTGGTATCCTGCATGCAATGAAGTTAAGTCCATAAATGATTCAAGCCATAAAGCAACACGCTTGATACCGGCACGGACATCATCCGGCAGTTGAAAAGGAAGTCCTGTGGATTCCTGCTGGACTGGCCGGATGGTTCTGTCTGTGTCATCAAATACGTATCCATTAATTTCTTTAAAGGAGTGTTTCGCGCGTGTCTGATACTTATAAAAACGCCGGAGTCGATATTGCGGCAGGCAATGAAGCGGTAGAACGGATGAAAAAACACGTCAAAACAACGTTCAGGCCGGAGGTTATGACGGATCTGGGCGGATTTGGCGCTTTGTTTCAGCTGAATAAGGATCAATATGAAGAGCCGGTTCTCGTCTCCGGTACCGACGGCGTAGGCACCAAGCTGAAGCTCGCATTCTCGATGGACCGCCATGATACGATCGGGATCGATGCTGTAGCGATGTGTGTCAATGATGTCGTGGTGCAGGGTGCAGAGCCGCTCTTTTTTCTGGACTATCTGGCCTGTGACAAGGTCATTCCTGCAAAAATTGAATCCATCGTGAAAGGCATCGCAGACGGCTGTAACCAGGCGGGCTGCTCCTTGATCGGCGGCGAGACCGCGGAAATGCCAGGAATGTACAGCGAAGGCGAATATGATATCGCCGGCTTTACGGTAGGCATCGTGGACAAGCGCAAAATGATCACTGGCCAAAGTATCGCTGCCGGCGACACGGTCATTGGACTGGCGTCCAGCGGCGTGCACAGCAACGGCTTCTCGCTCGTACGCAAGCTGCTCCTGGAGCAGTCTGGCTACAAGCTGGATCAGGACATTGAAGCATTGGGAGGCCGTCTCGGGGACGTGCTGCTCACACCGACCAAGATTTATGTGAAGCCGCTGCTGGCCTTGATGAAAGAGGTAGAGGTTAAGGGCATGGCGCATATTACAGGCGGAGGCTTTATCGAGAACATTCCGCGGATGCTGCCAGAAGACGTCAATGTCAATATCGAATACGGCTCCTGGCCGATTCTACCGATCTTCCAGCTGATGCAGGAGCAAGGCGGAATCTCGAATAAAGATATGTTCACAACCTTTAATATGGGCATTGGCATGGTGATCGTTGTCTCCAGCGCCCAGGCAGAACAAGCTGTTGAGCTGCTGAAGGCTGCAGGAGAAGAACCGTACGTGCTGGGACAGGTCACAGCAGGCGAGCGGCTTGTGACCTTTACAGGGGCGGACGTTTAATGGGCTCTTACCGGATCGCCGTGTTTGCTTCCGGCACCGGGAGCAATTTTCAGGCGCTGCTGGATGCGCAGCGTAAGGGGAGCTTGCAGGCGGAAATCGTCCTGCTTGTGTCGGACAAGCCGAACGCCCCGGTTGTGGAGCGTGCCCGAAATGCCGGAATCGAGGTGTTTCTGTTTCAGCCCAAGGACTATAACCAGCGGGAGGATTATGAACGCGAAATTCTGAGTCAGCTGGAAGCACGGGGCGTAGATCTCATTGTATTGGCAGGCTATATGAGACTGCTGACCTCCGTACTGGTAGCGCCGTACAGCGGACGGATGATCAACATTCATCCGTCACTGCTGCCGGCTTTTGCAGGCAAGAACGCAATCGGACAAGCACTGGAATACGGTGTAAAGGTGACGGGAGTGACCGTTCATTTTGTCGATGGGGGCATGGATACCGGACCGGTCATTGCCCAGACGGCGCTGGACATCCAGCCCGGAGAAGAAGAAGCCGCCCTGACAGAGCGTATTCATGCTGCGGAACAGCAGCTTTATCCAGCGGTCGTTTCCTGGTTTGCTCAGGGGCGGATTATCTTGGAGGGACGTCAGGTGACGGTGCTGCCGCTGCGTTAAGGAGATTAAGCGCTCAGCCCAACCTTCTGCAGCAGTCCATGCAATAGCCCTTTAGCTCAATCTGGGCTGCAACTATATAAAGTCCGATTGAGCTTCAGGCATTCTGAATAAAGCCCCGAATACTGCCGGGCAGGTTACATATTTCTCGGGAAATACTGCCCCATATCTTCCTTCTCGACAGCATTTATCGCTGGTAAGGCAGTGTTTAGGGAACTTTGCATAAATTAGGAGGAATCCATAGTGAGTATCAAACGAGCGCTGGTCAGCGTCTCTGACAAAACAGGTATCGTGGAGTTTTGCCGCGAATTGTCTGCATTAGGCGTCGAAATTATTTCTACAGGCGGAACAAAATCCTTGCTGGCGAAGGAAGGCGTGCCGGTCATCGGCATTTCGGACGTAACCGGCTTTCCGGAAATTTTGGACGGACGTGTCAAAACACTGCATCCTGCGGTGCACAGCGGCCTACTTGCCATTCGTGACAGCAGTGAGCATCAGCGTCAGATGCAGGAGCTTGGACTGGACTATATCGATCTGGTGGTCGTCAATTTGTATCCGTTCCAGGAAACAATTGCGAAGCCGGATGTTGAGTATGAGGACGCAATTGAAAATATCGACATCGGCGGTCCAACCATGCTGCGCTCTGCAGCAAAAAATCACGCGTTTGTCAGTGTTGTTGTCGATGCAGCGGACTATGCTTCCGTATTGGAAGAGGTTTCAGCAAGCGGCGATACGACGCTGGAAACGCGCAAACGCCTTGCAGCCAAGGTGTTCCGCCACACCGGCGCATACGACACCTTAATCTCCGAATATTTGTCGAATGTAACCGGCGATCCGCTGCCGGAGCGTCTCAGTGTTACTTTTGAGAAAATCCAGGATTTGCGCTATGGCGAGAATCCGCATCAGAAGGCTGCCTTCTATCGCAAGCCGCTTGCTCCAGCCGGTACGCTTACAACGGCAGAGCAGCTTCACGGGAAAGAGCTGTCCTACAACAATATTAATGACGCGAACGCAGCACTGCAGATCGTTAAGGAATTTGACGAGCCGGCTGTGGTAGCCGTCAAGCATATGAATCCATGCGGTGTTGGCGTTGGTGCAACGGTGCTGGAGGCTTACCAGAAGGCGTATCATGCCGATCCAACTTCGATTTTTGGCGGTATTGTGGCCGCGAACCGGACCGTGGATGCAGAGACTGCCGAGCTGCTGAAGGATATTTTCCTCGAAATTATCCTCGCTCCGGATTTCACGCCGGAAGCGCTGGAGCTGTTAACCCGCAAGAAGAATGTGCGCCTGCTCAAAATGGGTGAGTTCGGTTCGGCGAAGGAGCGCACATCATCCCTGAACGTAACGTCCATTGAGGGCGGGATGATTGTGCAGGAAAGTGACGTGCATTCTCTGGATGCTGCGGAGCTGCAGGTGGTCACAGAGCGTCAACCGACAGAGGAAGAGCTGAAGCAGCTGCTGTTCGGGTGGAAGGTTGTTAAGCACGTGAAATCCAATGCCATCGTTCTGGCAGCAGATGATATGACCGTCGGTGTCGGCGCCGGTCAGATGAACCGTGTCGGTTCAGCGCGGATTGCGATTGAGCAGGCAGGGGAGAAGGCTCAGGGAGCTGTAATGGCTTCCGATGCGTTCTTCCCGATGGGAGATACTCTGGAGCTGGCGGCGAAAGCAGGCATTACTGCTGTTATTCAGCCCGGCGGCTCGATCAAGGACGAAGAGTCGATCAAGGTTGCTAACGAGAACGGCATCGCCATGGTGTTTACCGGCGTAAGGCACTTCAAGCACTAAGCCCTGCCGCGCTATAACGATTCACTTTGGCAGCTAGCAGGCTAGGTATGACCAAATTCACACGGAGATGCCGTTTATCCCTCAGGAAACGGCATTTCCGCATATGGAGGGAACCCATGGATATTCTGGTAATCGGCGGCGGCGGCCGCGAGCATGCAATCGTCTGGGCTTTGGCCCAAAGCCCGAAGGCGGGGAGTATTTATTGTGCGCCGGGCAATGCCGGCATCGCGCAGCTGGCGGAGTGTGTGCCCATCGCAGTCGGTGAGTTTGAAAAGCTGAAGGCATTCGCACTGGAGAAAGAGGTCGGGCTGGTTGTCGTCGGACCGGACGACCCGCTCGCGGATGGCATCGTTGACGTGCTGGAGGACGCGGGCCTGGCCGTATTTGGACCCCGTAAAAATGCAGCCGAAATTGAAGGCAGTAAAACCTTCATGAAGGATCTGCTCCACAAGTACAGCATTCCGACCGCCGCATATGAGAAATTCGACAGCTACGAGCAAGCACTGACCTACCTGCGCAGCCAGAAGGCGCCGATCGTCATTAAGGCTGACGGGCTGGCCGCCGGTAAAGGGGTAACCGTCGCTCATACGATGGAAGAGGCGGAGCAGGCGCTGCAGGATATTATGCAGTCCAAAGTGTTTGGTGAGGCTGGCAGCCGTGTCGTCATTGAGGAGTTTCTAGAGGGACAGGAGATGTCGATCCTGGCGTTTGTCGACGGAGAGACGGTCAAGCCCATGTCGGCAGCCCAGGACCATAAGCCGGCATATGACGGAGACAAGGGACCGAACACGGGCGGTATGGGAACCTATTCCCCGCTGCCTCATATTCCGTCTTCTGTCATTGAAGAAGCGGTCGAGCAGATCATTAAGCCGACAGCCAAAGCGATGGTCGCTGAAGGCCGGCCGTTCCGCGGCGTGCTGTTCGCAGGCCTGATGATTACGCCGGAAGGGCGCGTGAAGACGATCGAATTCAACGCCCGGTTTGGCGATCCGGAGACGCAGGTCGTCCTGCCGAGACTGAAGACGGATCTGCTTGAAGTGTTCCTTGCAGCGGTCAATGGCACACTTGCAGAGCTGGAGCTGGAATGGCGTGAAGAAGCAGCAGTCTGCGTTATTCTGGCGTCCGGCGGTTATCCGGCCTCGTATCCGAAGGGACTGCCGATTACCGGCCTGGAATCGACGGATGATACGTCCATGGTCTTTCATGCAGGGACGGCCTTAAATGCTGAAGGTCAGGTGGTCACAAGCGGAGGCCGGGTGCTGGGCGTTGTGGGTCTGGGTGAGGATATTGCTTCAGCCCGTGACAATGCTTATCAGCGTGCCGAAGGCATTACATTTGAAGGTAAGCATTTCCGTACCGATATTGCTGCCAAGGCGTTGAAATAGCTTCCCGGTCCTGAAGGCTGAAATATGGGCATTGCGTCTACAAAAGGCTGTTCTCCAAGTGCTACACAGGAGAACAGCCTTTTTAATTTGGAGCTCCAGCACGTTGATTATAGGCTACTATAAGTCGTAGCGCATGAAATTTTCGCTAATGCAAACGATTGCTCAAATGGAGAGGCGTATCAATCCGTTACAGGAGCAGATCTTGTCCAATTCTCAGTATAATTTCGCGAAAAATTAGATATACTGCATAAGAAAGCGATATAGGGAGAAAAACGGAGATAATGAACAATTACTCTGGATTTTCAGTCTGTGCAAACGTTTTTACAAAGACTTGCGCATGGTGTATGATGTTTCTAGTGAATGAAGCGCTTTCTCATTAAAAAAGTCTTGGGAAACGGTTTCGCCCTACATAAACTACAATGGGCTTGAAAGTTTTCTGAAATCGTTTGCGCAGAGTTCCAAGGTGATTCAAGAACATTATTGAGAGGGGTTATTTTAGAATGAAGATGAAAAAGGTTATGACACTCGCCGCTGCGTTCACTATGGCATTCTCGATCACAGCATGCGGAGGCAACACAGCAGCTCCAGCTCCAGAAACTCCAACACCTGCTGAAAATACACCAAAGACGGAAGCTCCACCAGCCAATTCCCCAGAGCTGGCACCTGAAGAAGGCGCTAAGCTGGTCGTTTGGGAAAGTAAAGACGAAAGAGCTTACACGGATGAAGTTATAAAAGCATTTACCGAAAAATATGGTGTAGAAGTTACCCTGGAAGAGCTGGCTCCAACGGATCAGCTGACTAAGCTGGCACAGGATGGACCATCCGGCCTCGCCGCTGACGTTGTGATCTTCCCGCATGACCAGCTGGGTAGAGCGGTATCCTCCAATCTGGTACTGCCAAATGACCACTTCGATGTAGAGACGAGAGAAGCAAACTCTGAAGCAGCAATTCAGGGCGCATCCTTCGATGGCGTACTGTATGGCTACCCTCGTGCAGCTGAAACCTACCTGATGTACTACAACAAGGATTTGGTTCAAGAAGCGCCTGCAAGCTTCGAAGATGTTATTGAATTTGGCAAAAGCTTCACTGACAACACGAAAAACAAGTATGCGATCATGTGGGAAACGGGTAACCTGTACTTCACATATCCGTTCCTGGCTTCCAACGGCGGCTACATCTTCGGAAGCAACGGTACAGATGTGAATGATATCGGGATCAACAATGAAGGCGCTGTAAAGAGCATGGAGGTTTACCAAAGCCTGAATGAAATTCTGCCCGTCAAAGCTGGTGACATCACTCCGGACATCAAGCGTGCACTCTTTAATGAAGGCGACCTGGCCATCGACATTAACGGTCCTTGGGAATTGGCAGGCTACAAAGCAGCACTGGGCGACAAGCTGGGCGTAGCACCGATTCCAACGATCGCAGGTCAGCCGGCTGTATCCCTGTCCGGTATTAAAGCTTGGTACGTCAATGCAAACTCCCAATATCCGAATGCTGCCCGTCTCTTCGCAAACTTCGCAACGAATGAAGAGAACCAGCTGAAGCTGAGCGAGCTCGTAGGCTCCGTACCAACCAACAAAGCAGCTCAGGAATCCGATCAAATTAAAAACGACCCGTACCTGTCCGCGTTCACAGAGCAGTTCAACAGCTCTGTACCAATGCCTTCCGTACCTGAGATGAACAATGTATGGTCTCCGGTGGGAGCGGCACTGACAGAAATCTGGGATAACAACAAAGACATTAAAGCTTCCCTGGACAACGCAGTCAATCAGCTGAAAGAGCTGAACAGCGGCGCAGCGAAGTAAGCAGCACCCTATAGAATAACGTACAAAGATGTTCACCCGCCGCGGGCCGGCGGGTGATTCCTCGATTATACGGAGAGGAGAATGGATGGAGAATGCGTCAACATCGAATGATCGCAGCCATATTATCAGCAGTTTGTATGGGCTTGGGCCAACTGTATAATCGTCAATGGATGAAAGGCATTATTTTAACTGTGATCGGGGCGGGAAGCCTTTATTTTTTCTTTAACAATCTGGGGGATGCCCTGTGGGGAATTACAACCCTGGGAGAGCAAGGCAACCGCTTTGAGAAGGTGGATGGCCTGACCAAGCTGGTGCCGGGAGATCATTCCATCAACCTCCTGATTGAAGGGCTGATTGTTCTGATTCTGCTTGCTCTGTATCTTATCGCTTATTACGCAAACATCAAGAACGCTTATAACGCAGGAAAACAAAGGGATCTGGGCGAGAAGCCCAACACGATGAAAGACACCCTTAACTATATTTTTGAAGTTAAATTTGCACAATCCTTTCTGACGCTGCCTGCATTCGGTATTTTGTTCTTTACGGTGATGCCGATTATATTCATGGTCATGCTGGCATTTACCAACTATTCAGCGCCGAATAACCTGCCTCCGGCGAAGCTGGTGGACTGGGTCGGCTTTGAAACCTTTACCAGCCTGGTAGCGCTTAAATCATGGAGCCATACCTTCTATGGCGTATTAACCTGGACGCTGATCTGGGCGGTGCTGGCCACAGTTACGACCTATTTCGGAGGCATGCTCGTTGCCCTGCTCATTCAGCAAAAAGGCATTCGCTTCAAAGGCATGTGGCGTGTCATCCTGATTATTCCTTACGCAATTCCACAGCTGATTTCCCTGCTCGTGATGCGGAATCTGTTCAACGGTCAATTCGGCCCGATTAATCAGTATTTTAAATACTTCGGTTTAAATGGCCTGCCATGGCTGACAGATCCCTTCTGGGCAAAGGTTACGGTTATCGTCGTTAATATGTGGGTCGGCATCCCTGTATCCATGCTGCTGATCATGAGTGTATTGACCACAATTCCGAAGGATTTGTATGAAGCTGCCGAAGTCGATGGGGCAAGCGGATACCAGAAATTCAGAATTATTACTCTGCCGATGATCCTGTTCTCGACAGCACCCGTGCTGATCACACAGTTCGCCGGTAACATCAATAACTTTAATGCGATTTTCCTGCTGACCAACGGTAACCCGGTCGTCGGCGACTATCAGTATGCCGGAGCTACCGATTTGCTTGTCACCTGGCTCTACAAGCTGACACTGGATCAGCAGCGCTATAATATGGCGTCTGCGGTCGGCATCATTATCTTCCTGATTATCGCCAGCTTCTCGATTTACAACTACCGTCGTTCCAGATCGTTCCGAGAGGAGGATATGATCCAATAATGGGAATCAAGCTGAAAAACACCATTCGCCTGACGTTCAGCTACCTGCTGCTCGTGATTATCGCCATCGGTTGTATTTATCCGGCTGCCTGGGTCGTGTTGTCTTCCTTCCGTCCCGGAAAGTCGCTGTATAGCAAGACATTTATTCCGGAAGCCTTTACCCTGAGCCATTACCAGGAGCTGTTCACCTCAAACACCTTTATGTTTACGACCTGGTATGCCAATACGTTAAAAATTGCCGTGCTATCCATGGTCATCGGTACGCTGCTCGTGCTTCTGACCAGCTACTCGGTTTCCCGCTTCCGCTTTAAGGGACGGAAGAACGCACTGTCTACGATTCTCGTACTGGGTATGTTCCCGGGCTTCATGAGTATGATTGCGATTTACATTTTGCTGAATTCTCTGAATCTCCTGAACACGCATATGGCGCTGATCATCGTGTATGCGGCGGGTGCGCCGCTAGGCGGAACGTTAATTATGAAGGGCTTCCTGGATACCATTCCGCGGAGCCTGGATGAAGCCGCCAAGATTGACGGAGCTACCAACTTCCAGATTTTCCGAAAAATCATTCTGCCGCTTTCCAAGCCGATGATTACGTACATGGGTCTGACCTTGTTCGTTGGTCCATGGGTGGACTTCATCTTTGCCCGCCTGGTGCTGCGGACGAAAGAAAACTGGACCCTGGCCGTCGGACTGTGGGATCTCGTAAACTCTCAGCAGAACAGTAACTTTACGCTGTTTGCGGCTGCATCTGTATTGATTGCCCTGCCGATTACGATACTGTTCGTCTTCCTGCAGCGCTTGCTGGTGGATGGTATGACTGCCGGCGCGAGCAAGGGATAAGGAAAGACATCGTGAACTTACGACAACGCCTATAACGTTGAATAGAGCTTACTATAATGGCATAAGCGACATCATGGAGAGACACAGCGTACAAGATGCTGTGTCTCTTTATGCATAATTCTAAATAATCGGGGGTACATACGAGTATGTTAAAGCGCTTACAATTCAAGTCGGTCGGGATGAAGCTGTTTATGATCTTTTTTACAGCAGTGCTGCTGCTCACTTCGGTGCTGGGCTGGGTCGCGCTCTCTGTCTCCCGCAGCATTGTGCTGGAGCAGGTGTCAGAGGCGACCGCCGGACAGCTGGCTCAGGCAGCGGACAAGGTGGATTTTCTGTTCTCACAATATGAAGGAATCTCCAAGCAGCTGGCTGTGGATACTCTGCTGAGGGAGGATCTGGTTATTGTCAGCGATCCTGCAGTGAGCATTGTGAACAAGACAGCCGCCGAGGCTCGGATCCGGGAGCGCTTGAACGGCGCTGTGCAGATGGACAGCAAGCTGCAGGGGGTGCGCCTGGTGTCACTGGATCTGGGCACCTCGACCTCCTACAGCTCGGTAGGCTCCTCCGGGACGACCTCCTCTGAAGCGATACAGGCCAAGATGGAGCACATTGTGAAGGCAAACGGGCAGGTAGTATGGTTCCCGACAGAAATCAAAGGCTTTATGGGCAATGAAACGAAAGCATCGATAAGTATGGGAAGGCTGCTGAAGAACCTCAACTTCCCACGGGCCACCTATGTGCTCGTGATTGACGTCAAGGAACGGGCGATCGGAGACATGCTGTCCAATATTCAGATCGGCGAGAGCGGCAGCATCCGTATGGTGACAGCGGAAGGACGGATCGTCCATGATCCGGATGCCCAGCTGCTGATGAGCCAATCTGATCTTGAGCTCCCGCAGCAGGATGAAGCGGAGCAGGGAGCTTTTTATACGGACCAGGATGAAATGGTCGTGGTAGAAGCCATGAGCACAGCGCCATGGGTGCTGGCGGGATATGCACCGACGGATGATTTTTTGCAGGCGGCGGACAAGCTGTTATGGGTGACATTAGCAGTCATTGCGGCAGCCATCGGGATTGCCCTGCTCCTCGGGTGGTTTATGATGCGGCATGTTGGCAAGCCGCTGAATGATATGTGCTTATTGATGGAGCAGGGAGAACAGGGGAACTTACAGGTACGGACCTCGTTTCCACAACGGCAGGATGAGATTGGAAGGCTGGGGTTGAGCTTTAACCGGATGATGGAGCAGATTTCGGGCCTGGCTGATCAGACCCGGGCTTCAGCCGTACAGGTGCTGGCTACTGCGGAGGAGCTGGCCGATGTATCCCGCTCGACCTCCCAGACGGCTGGTGAAATTGCGGCGGCGATGGAGCAGGTCGCTCAGGGTGCCGGCAGCCTCAGCCAGCAGGCGGAGAATGAAAATGCTCTGGCCGAGCATATCGGGGTTCAGATGGGTCGGGTTACGCAGTCTCATGAGGTGATGCAGGAAGCGGCAGACCGGGTGCTGCAGGTTGCGGGCCAAGGAAGCCGTCATATGCATCATCTGGTAGAAAAAACGGAGGAGATTCATCAGGTGAATCAGCAGATGGTTCAGCGTGCGGAGCAGCTGAAGGACAAAGCCTCCTCGATCCACAAAATCCTGGAGCTGATGAATGAGATTGCGAAGCAGACGAATATTTTGTCCATGAATGCGACGATTGAAGCTGCCCGGGCAGGAGCAGCGGGCAAGGGCTTTATGGTCGTGGCGGATGAAATTCGGGAGCTGGCGGATTCCTCCAAGCGCTCGATCCATACCGTTGCCGGCATGACCCGGGAAATTCAAGAGGGGGTCCAGCATACCGTGGAAACACTGAATCGCTCCGCTCCGCTGTTTGATGAGCAGCTGCAGTCGGTAGGTGAAGCACAGGAGAGATTTCATAATGTGCAGAAGCAGATGGATCACTTCCTGGTTGAAATTCAGGGCTCAACGCATTCCATTCAGGAGCTGCTAGATGCTCAGCAGGAGCTGACCGGCTCGATCGCTTCGGCGGCCTCCATCGTTCAAGAGAGCAGTGCGGCGACCGAGGAGGTGGCTTCCATGGCGTCCCAGCAGTATAAAGTAAGCGAACGGCTCGTGGGCCTGTCTGGTCAGCTGGAGCAGCTGTCGGAGCAGCTGAAGGAATCGCTGGTGAAGTTTAGAACATAAGCGCATAAGTAAAAGTATTAATATACCTCTTATTTTAATTTATTTGTGTTAAAATACAATAAATTACAAAATAAGAAGGGGGAAAAGCATGAAAAAGAAAGGTTATGTCATATCCGTTATAACTTTGTTTGTTGCTGCTGCGTCTTTTTTCTACTTCAATACCACAAGCAAAGCTTCGCTGCCGGAAGAAAAGGAGGTTCAAAATATCTTCGAAACATATTTTGAAGCAATTCAATCTGGAGATATTGAATCGGCTATGGAGCTAGTGATTGACACTCGCTACGAAGATGCTGAAAGTCAAAGGATTGGTTACGAAGCTGCGGCTAAAGAGGATATCATCTACAGCATAAACGTAGAAGGTATATCAGAAGGAGATTCCGGGAAATCAAGCTTGTACAGCAAGAAGTTTCAGGAACAATACGATGTTCAATTGGCTGTTAAGAATCAAACGAATGGAGCATTTAAGATTACCTTACCGGTCGTAAAGGACGAACAAGGTGAATGGAAAATCTTAATTCTTCCCACGAATGTTGCACCAGCCTCATAAATATATACACACACAAAAGACCAGCCCCCTCGGGGCGAATCGGTGGATGGCTTCACCGGTTTGCACCCCAGGGGGCTGGCTGTATTAGAGACTATTCATTGCCGGAGCTAGAGCCTAGCTGATGCTCATCTCATCATGGCTGCCAGTTGACGTTGACGGTTGCCGTGCCGGAGGCTGGAGCGGTAAATGTACGGTTGCTGCCCCCTTCCCACGTAGCCGTAGAGCCGTTTTTCTTCAGGAATTTGTAGCTGATCGTTGCACCGGCCGGTACGCTGACATCATAGTACCAGGTCGGATACTGGGTGATGACCTTGTTGTACAGTGGTCCGATCGCTTTCGCCGGATCCCAGTTGCCCAGCTCACTGACGCTGCCGGCAAGGTATACATTTTGGCCGAGCGTTGTGGTCGCGTTGTTAACAATGAAGCGGACGGTGACCTGATCTCCGGTCAGTACTTCAAAATTATCGTACACATTACTCTGAACGGCTCCTGCATTCCCGATGCGGACATTATATTTACCCGGCGTGACAGCTGGAATCTTCACTTTGATCTGGGTATCCTCCCAGGATGTAATGGCACTTCCAGTGACAGCTGTGGTGCCGAAGTACACAGTTCCTTTGACTGCGCCGAAGCCGCGGCCATCAATGGTGATGGTGGTGCCGGCTTTGGCCATCATCGGTCCGACATGTCCAACCACCGGAGTGGATTGGGCAGAGGTCTTCTCCCATACTGCCACTGCGCCTGCAGCCAGAGTGAAGGCATTGACCGTGCCGCTGCCGCCGGCAGTAATCGAGCCGCCGCCCAGCAAGCCGCCCAGCGCGTCACTATACGTACCCGCCGGAAGCGAGGTGACCATTCCGCTGATGGAGGCGGAGGTGTTCAGGTTACGATTGATCGCAATGACAGCCGTGCTGGAGCCGAATTTGCGCTCATAGACGATGACGTCATTGTTAATCCAGCGCTCCTGGGTGGAGCCGTAGGCAATGGCTGGGTTTGATTTCCGCAGCGGTGCCAGCTTTTTGATGACATTGTATGCCGTTGTGGTCGTGGAGAAGGAAGGGATGCGGGCCCGGTTGTTCGGGTCATTCCCGCCGGCCATATATTGCTCCGTTCCATAATAGATGGCGGGTACGCCGCGTGAGGTCAGGGTAAAGGCCAGCGCCTGCTCCAGCTTTCGGTTGCTACCGGTTTGGAAGCGCTCCATATCATGATTGTCAATGAACGTGACCTGATCATCCACCTGGGCGTAGTCCACTGCCGTGCCCTCCAGCATGGCCTTCAGGCCGTACATGTTATCCGTACCGTCACGGAACACCTGCCGCGTCTTCTGCGCGAAGCGGAAATCCAGCAGGCTCATGCCGATCTCATTGGCAAATTGGTGATTCTCCGCGCTGACTTCATTGGTGCCGAGGAACCATTCGCCGAAGGTGAAGACCGGCTTATAGTTGTTAATAGTAGCCATAAAGCTCTTCTGCCAGCCAAACGGCATATGCTTGACCGCGTCGACACGGATTCCGTCGATGCCAAGATCCAGCCACATCTTGATCGCATCCTTCAGATACTTGTCCACCGTGCTGTTGTTATGGTTCAGGTCCGCGAGATCATACAGATTGCGGTAGATCCCGTCCTCCGTGGAGGAGAAGTTGGTGCCGCCGTTATGATGGAACAGATTTTGCGTATCGTTGGTGTAGCCTCCCAGCAGAGTGCCGTTGTTGTAGAGCTTGCCATTCTCGGCAAAGGAAGGCTGATCGGATGAGGCAGGTGAAGTATGGTTCGGTGCAAAGTCGATAATGACCTTAATATTCTTGGCATGCGCGGCCGAGATCAGGTTGCTGAATTCGGTCATGGTGCCGTAGTAAGGGTTCGCCTTCTTGAAATCACGGGCCCAGTAGCCATGGTAAGCGGTATTGTTCACTCCGGAGTAGTTGATGACACTGTAAATGTTCTCCACCGGCTGCGAAATCCAGATCGCGGTAATGCCCATGCCGGTCAGGTAGCCATCATTAATCTTGTTAATGATCCCTTGCCAGTCTCCCCCGCAATAGAGCCGGAGGTTGGAGCAGTTTGCGCTATATGCCGATCCGGATGGGTTGTTAGCTGCATTGCCGTCCGAGAAGCGATCGGTAAAAATCTGATAAATCACGTCGGTGCTGAAATTCTGCTTGTTCGTCACCGAGGTGTCTGGTGCAGCCTGAGCCGGTGTAATGACACTCAAGGCCAGAGAGAGCGACAGTGTAAAGGCAGCGGTAAACCGAGTCCATCTCTTCATTTTCTTAAAAAGCCTCCTCTTTGATCTTCAAAATTCCAGGAGTTCTCCTGGTGCAATCGGTTGCTCAAACAAGCGTCGCTGCCTCACCTCCTTAAAAATGGACCACAAACAACCCCGGCGTCTCGGGAAGAGATACCGGGGTTGTTTCATCACCTGAAATGGATCTGAAAGCAGGGCCCTCAAATTAACCTAGTTATGAATGTGTGTGAGTTTATTTTATAAGTAAGCGTATACATTGTCAATCATTTTATAGTCAAGAAACTGTAGGTCTGTCTAATTTACTGAAGATTTTTTTGTGAATAGTTCCAAAATATCAGCTGACAGCATCTCAGCGCTCTGTTATAATGGGTCTTGTTACGGGGGAACACGTACGTGTATAGAGATATAGAACTAGAAGGAGGCCTGTCCTAAGACAGGCCTCTTATATATTCTTCTGGTCCATTGGCGAAGAATCCCTCATGGGATTGACAAATATCTCGTTAATATCTTAATATTAAGATATATAAATTAAGCATAACTACACTGAAAATATATTTAGCTCTGAGGAGGAGAAGCAGCATGCCTAGAACATCGGGAATTCACCATATTACATCTTTTGTGCAGGATCCGCAGGGCAATGTGGATTTTTATGCGGGTGTCTTGGGGCTTCGACTGGTGAAGAAGACCATTAACTTTGATGCACCTCAGGTCTATCATTTTTATTTCGGGAATGAAACGGGAAGCCCCGGAACGATTATGACCTTCTTCCCGCAAGAGGGCGCGCGCCGGGGAAGTATTGGCGGAGGACAGGTCGGAATTACGGTCTTTGCAGTGCCCTCAGGAGCACTGGAATTCTGGAAATCCCGGCTGGAGCAATTTGGGATTGCCTATGAGGAAACGACCCGCTTCGGAGAAGTGTACATTCGCTTCCATGATCCGTCGGGCCTGCTGCTGGAGCTTACGGAGCGCAAGTCAGGCGAGGATAGCCGCTGGACCTTCGACGGGATCGGGGTGAAGGAGGCTATCAAGGGCTTTGCGGGAGCGGTACTGTTTAGCATGAAGCCCCAGCGCACGGCGGAGGTGCTGCAGGGACCGCTGGGTCTCCAGCAGGTAGAGGAGTCCGGGGGCTGGGTGCGGTATCAGGCAGCCGGGGCCCGAGGCCAGATCATCGATATGAACAGGAACGAGATGGAGTGGGGCCGGGGGGGAGCGGGAACGGTGCACCATATTGCCTGGCGCGCAGCCGATGATGCACAGCAGGAGCAGTTCCGCCGTGAGGCGGAAGAACAGCGGCTTCACCCGACACCGGTCGTGGATCGTCAGTATTTCAATGCGGTCTACTTCCGCGAGCCGGGCGGCATCCTGTTCGAGATTGCGACCGACCCTCCGGGATTTGCGAAGGATGAGCCGGAAGAAACCCTGGGTGAGCGCCTCATGCTGCCGGAATGGTATGAGCCTCACCGTCAAGAGATTGAGCGCGGCCTTACTCCAGTAGAGGTGCGTGTACTGAAAGGAGGTGCGTGAGATGGAGCATCATCACATTTATAAGGAAGGCACATCGCCAGAAGCGCCGATCTTGCTGCTGCTGCATGGCACCGGCGGTAATGAGCAGGATTTACTGCCACTCGCAGACCTCCTTCACAGCGGTGCTGGCGTGCTGAGCGTAAGGGGCAATGTGCTGGAGAACGGAATGCCTCGCTTCTTCCGGCGATTGTCGGAAGGAGTATTCGATGAGGAGGACCTCATCCGCCGTACGAGTGAGCTGAACGCCTTCCTTGATGCAGCAGCAGAGCAGTATGGATTTCAGCGCAGCAAGGTTGTTGCGGCAGGCTACTCCAACGGGGCGAACATCGCTGCAAGCTTAATGTTTCACTATGGCGATGCGCTGGCAGGCGCCATGCTTCACCATCCGATGGTTCCGCGGCGGGGTATCGCACTCCCGGACTTGTCCGGCGTGCCGGTGTTCATAGCGGCCGGCAAGCGAGATCCCTTGTGCACGCCGGAGGAAAGTGAGGAGCTGCAGGGTCTGCTGTCTGGAGCCGGCGCGGACGTGCACCTCCACTGGGAGCCGGGCGGGCATCAGCTGAGCCGGACCGAGGTGGACGCAGCGGCGGCATGGCTGCATAATAAGCTGTAAATAGAAGCAGGGCCTCCCTCGGAACTACATTGAGGGAGGCCCTGCTTGCTTCTATTCTGAACGTTGAATGTGAAGCGGCGGCGGAATCAGCCAGCCCTTCTCTTTATTCATGCGCAGCACTTTAAGGCCGAGCGCGGCTTTTTTTGTATGGTATTTAGCGAACAGAGCTGCAATATCCTCGCGGATCGATTGTCCCATAGCCATACTGCAGGCTGCAAGACCGGCGGCGCAGTCCACTGCCAGCTTGGCGGCCGTCTCCGGATCGCTGAAGCGCGCGCCTGCAGGGATGTCTTCCCAGTGCACCTCCGGTCTCTCCGGCAGCGCCGGTGGCGGGACGATGCCATGCTCTGTCAGCAGCTCATCCAGCTCTTTGGATTCCAGGCGGGCCATCTCCAGCATCTCGCTCAGTAAATGCTTGAGCTCTTTATCGCCGGCATGATTCATGTAGGCCTGATAGCAGGAGATCATCCCCTTTGCGCCCATGGAGGCCATCCACACGCCATATACCTCGCCGTAGTGCATCGGCTCGTCCTTCGGATTACCGTCCAGAATGCCCATAGTTTTCATTAGCTCCTTCATCGTTATGATGTGGTTGATCTGTTCCCGAGCCCTAGTATAGCCTCGGCAAGCCTCAATCATGTGCGGGTCCTGCTGGCATCTTCCTGCGGTGTGCTGTGGAGGTGTGTAATTTTGATGAAAAGCACCCGGGAGGACGGCCAAAAGTGGTACAATAAAGGACAGTAAACTAAACAGACAGGGCACCCCGAAGGCGCACAGGCCTTTGGGGCCCGGGTGTATAGAGTGGAGTGGAATGTGATAATGGATGAAGCCAATACGACGGCCAGAGCGGTCGGTATGGAGGATATCGTAAGGGCACACCACGTGCTGCGCGAGGTGATCGTGCGCACCCCGCTGCAGCGGGATGCGGTGCTGTCAGCGCGGTATGACTGCAATGTGTATCTGAAGCGGGAGGATTTGCAGGTCGTGCGTTCCTTCAAAATCCGGGGCGCCTACAATATGATTCGCAGCCTGAGTGAGGAGGAGCGTGCGGCCGGCATCGTGTGCGCGAGTGCAGGGAACCATGCGCAGGGTGTCGCTTTTTCCTGTAACGTCCTTCATATCAAGGGTAAAATATATATGCCGAGCACCACCCCGAAGCAGAAGGTGAAGCAGGTGAAGCGGTTCGGAGGCAGCAGTGTTGAGGTGCTGTTAATCGGCGATACGTTCGATGATGCGTACGAGGAAGCAATCAAGATGTGCCAGGAGCAGGGCATGTCGTTTATCCACCCTTTTGACGAGCCGCGGATCGTAGCCGGTAATGGAACGATCGGGATGGAGATTATGGAGGAGCTGGACGTGCCGGCAGATTATATGTTTGTTACGATTGGCGGCGGCGGATTGGCAGCTGGAGTCTCTACCTATGTCAAAACGGTCAGTCCTCACACGAAGCTGATCGGCGTAGAGCCGCTCGGGGCCGCTTCCATGAGTGAGGCCAAGCTGCAGGGCCAGGTCGTCACGCTTCAGGAAATCGACAAGTTTGTGGATGGCGCAGCCGTCAAGCGGGTCGGACATCTGACGTATGATATTTGCAGCCGTCAGCTGGACGATATTGTGATGGTGCCGGAAGGGAAGGCATGCACGACCATTCTGAGCCTCTATAATGAGCAGGCGATCGTAGCCGAGCCGGCCGGCGCACTGCCCGTAGCGGCGCTGGATCTGTACGGGGAACACATTCGCGGCAAAAATGTCGTCTGTATCATCAGCGGCGGCAACAATGACATTGACCGGATGCAGGAAATCAAGGAGCGCTCCCTCATCTATGAAGGCCTCAAGCATTACTTCATGATTAACTTCCCGCAGCGCGCCGGAGCTCTGCGGGAGTTTCTGGAGGATGTGCTGGGCCCGGATGATGATATTGCGAGGTTCGAATATACGAAAAAGCATAACAAGGAAGACGGTCCGGCTCTTGTCGGCATTGAGCTGCTGCACCCGGAGGATTATACGCCGCTCATTGAGCGGATGAATCGCAAGGGTCTGGAGTATACCGAGCTGAACAAGAATATGAATCTGTTCAACCTGTTGATTTAAGCACGGCGCAGCTAGCCCCTCAGGCGCCATACAAGTCGATCTCAAGCTTGTATGGCGTCTGAGGTTTTTTTCGTGCGGTTGGGGACAGTGAATAATTTCCCCGGTTCTTTTTAACACTAACCTGAAGATATTCCCACATTACGATCCACGAAAGGAAGATCAGCATGTTCGATGATGAATTTAATGTACAGAAGCCTTTGCGGGAGGATGAAGCATTAGAGCCGCGCGGGGCGGAACAGGCGAGAGCGACACAGCAGACCTCTGGAAAAGGTATGGCGTCAGGAACAGCAGAGGGAGCCCATGACGCTGAGCCGAACCAGGTCGGGACACCGGAGAGAAGCATGGCGGCAGATTTGTGGACAGGCTCGGCACAGGAGAGCGAGTGGATCCACCAGTGGAACGGGAGAGCCGAGACCCACTCCATGTTCAAGCGCAGCTACGAGTAAGCTTCACCGGTGACCTGCCGCAGCCTAAAGATTCCTTGTTAGACATTGACACCTGTTTAAAAGGGATGCTAAGATAATTTTAATTAATTCATATTAAACTTATCGGAATTATCCATATATAGGTGGTCAATAGGGGGAGGCATGGTTATGGAGCGGCAATTTGCAATTCGACATGGTGAGGAAGAGCTGACAGCAAGCATACATTACCCGGTACAGCAGGAGGACGTACGCAAGGATTGCCGGCGGGTGCCGCTGGCGATCATCTGCCATGGCTTTGTGGGCAGCCGGATTGGGGTGGACCGCCTGTTCGTAAAGGCAGCCCGGGAGCTGGCGGAGGATGGCTATATGGTTATCCGCTTTGACTATATTGGCTGCGGAGAGAGCACAGGCAGCTACGGCGCTCAAGGGCTGGAGTCGATGATTTCGCAGACCCGGGCGGTGCTCGATTACGGCGCAAGCATTACTGATGTAGATCCTGCCCGCATTACGCTGATTGGACACAGCCTTGGAGGTGCGGTGGCCTTGCAGACAGCGGTGCGTGACAGCCGCGTAAAAAATCTGATACTGTGGTCAGCGGTCGGCTATCCGTTTCATGACATTGTAAATATCACCGGGCGCAAGGTATATGATACCTCCGTGCAAAAGGGCGCAGCCGACTATTTGGGTTATGACCTGACCCCGGGCTTCTTCGAATCGCTGGCGGCGGGCCAGCCGTTTCAGGAGGCTGTGAAGTTCGGGGGCGATGTGCTCGTTATTCATGGCACGTCGGATGAGGTGATTCCAGTAGACTACGCCTTCCTGTTCCAAAAGGTCTTCTGGACCCGTCCTGTGGGGCGGTGCGACAAAGAGATCATATTCCAGGCAGATCATACGTATTCTGCCGGAGAACCCCGTGCCCAGCTTCTGAAGCGAACGCGGGAGTGGCTGAACGAGCTGGAGCAGATCCAGCAGGATTGGCAGCACTGGAGCATCTAAAGCGAATGCCAGCTCATCTTCAGCGGAGCCGTATACGATAAAAGAAGCAATCCGGACTCCGCTTGGGGTCCGGATTGCTGTATTTTGTTCTCTCTCTAGCCGGTACGTCCCGGCTGCTTCTTAAAAAAGTGGATGCCGTCTCCGGGCTGCTGCTTCCCGCCTCTGCGGAACAAGCCGCGCAGGTAAGGGAGCAGGAAGCGGTCAAGCCCGATCTTGCCGGCGTTCGCTGCAGCGACCATGATCAGCACTTCCATCAGCAGCATCTGCACATTGGTGCTCACCGTGCCCGATAACAGGAACGCGGCATTCATCACCAGTCCCATTAGTGCCGCGAAGGTGGTGAAAGTGCCAAGGATCAGTCCGAGACCGACTAGAAATTCACCGAGCGGGATCAGGATGTTAAAGAATTTGACTGCAGGCATTGCCCCGTGCTCCAGAAAGGCCGCCCACCAGCTCTGAACCGCCGGGTGGTCGCCGGCAGCCTTGCCGATGGCCCCTTGCAGGAAGCCTTGTGCATTAAATCCGCCCACCAGCTTGTGCCAGCCTGCCGTCAGCCACTGATATCCGATGTAAACCCGGATGATCGTCAGCATCCACATTGCAATCTTGTTTTCTCTCAGCCATTGATTAAACATATGAACCACTCCTTGTATTGGATTATTCGCGGATCAGGTGCTGCTCTCTTTCATGTCTTTATTATAAGTGAAAAAAATCACTAGAGCTGTGACATAGATCACAAGCACTGAAGAAATAACGGCTTGAATGATTGAACCTGGAGCGTCCCGTTACAGCTGCGGATTGACTTTCTTTGACCTGCCGGGAAGGAACAGACAATTCCGGTATTTTGTGATTAAATGGGTATGAGAACGGTTACTGTCAGGCCATCGGGAGTGGCCTTGGATATAGGGGGAAACGTACATGAAGCATTCAAGTAAAGGTAAAGTGACTACTATGCTGCTAGGGATTACCGCAACCTTTATGCTGAGCGCCTGCAGCGGCGATCAGGCGACAGAGAGCCCGCCGGTGAAGGAGCCGGTCCAGCCGCCCGCGGTGGAACAGCCGGTAGAGACGCCGCCCGCTGCGGAGGAGCAGCCGGAAGCAAACAGCGCCTTCACTGCGCCGCTGACGGGACAAGGCCTGGAGCAGCCGTCGAATCGCCGTCCGCTTGCAGTCATGATGAACAATGCCCCGGCGGCCCGGCCCCAGTCCGGCCTCAGCCAGGCAGATCTTGTGTATGAGGTGCTGGCGGAGGGAGGGATAACGCGGCTGATTGCAATCTATCAGAGCCAGACAGGCATTGAGAAGATTGGGCCGGTACGCAGCATCCGGCCTTACCTGATCGATATCGGCGAGAGCTATGACGGGGTGCTGGTGCATGCCGGCGGAAGTCCGGAGGCCTACGCCATCATTCAAAGGCAGAAGAAGCAGGATCTCGATGAAATCGGAAGCGCGGGCGCCTATTTTTGGCGTACCACCGACCGGAAGGCTCCGCATAATCTGTATACGAGCGAAGAACAGTTAAGAGAAGCCGTCTTGAAGCACAGCTATCCACAGGAGAGCGAGGTACCGGAGTATGACTTTCTGGATGCAGCCGCCCCGGCGGATGACGCTGAAGGAGAGCCGGCCATCCGCGTGGATCTGACCTTTTTGCTGGGCAGCTATAATGTAGGCTATACGTATGATGAGGAGACCGGAACGTATAAGCGCTCCATCAACAATCAGCCGCATATTGACAAGAACAACAATGCCGTGCTGGAGGCTGCCAATGTTGTCGTACTGAGTGCCGAGCATAAAGTGCTGGACGAGGTGGGCCGCCTGGCTGTAAACCTGGAGCAGGGCGGAGAGGCGATGCTGTTCCGCAAGGGCAAGGTGATTAAGGGAGAGTGGAGCCGCAAACAAGGGGACGTGATCCGCTTCCTCAAGGACGGCAAGGAGGTTCCTTTTTACCCGGGTACGACCTATTTCAATATTGTCCCGAGCTCCCCTTCGTTTGCAAGCCATGTGACCATTTCCAATCCTTGATGAAGGGCATGAAAAGGCGTGTAAACCGCATATAAAAATGAGCTAAACATAATGTCAGAACATATGTAAATAGTTACGCTTCAATACCATGATTTTGCATACACAGGACTATGGAGATGTGATAAGATATTCAGGGTTATTTTTCATAAAGGAGCTGCAAGTATGAGAACAAAGAAAAAGGATATATTCCTCCAGAACTTGGAGAATATGGCCGACACCGTAGTGCAGGCTGCAGATTATTTCTCGCATCACGTTAATGATCTGCAGGATGTGCTGGCATTCGCTAACCAGATGAAGCAGTATGAATCTCAATGCGATTCCTACACCCATACCATCATTACCGGGCTGAATCAAACCTTCATTACACCGATCGACCGCGACGATATTATGGATCTGGCAACGACGCTGGATGATGTCATGGACGGTCTAGAGTCTACCGCCTCCCGTTTTTATATGTACAATTTGGGACAGCCCGATGAGTATATTATTCAATTCGCGGAAATTTTGCGGCAGTGTGCTTATGAGATTCAAAAGGCAGTACACCTCCTTTCCCAGAAAAAGCTGCTGGCGATCCGGGAGTTTACGATCCGTCTGAACGACCTGGAGAACCAGGGTGATGAGCTGCTGCGCATCTGCACCAAGGAGCTGTTTGCTACCGTTACCGATCCCATTGAGCTGATCAAGCGCAAGGAGATCTACGAACGGCTGGAGACGACCACGGATCATTGCGAGGACGTGGCGAACAAGCTGGAATCTATCATTATGCGCAATTCATAAGGAGTTCTTTCTGATCATGGAAACTAGTATGCTCGTGCTGGGCCTGGTTGTATTCCTGGCTCTGGCCTTTGACTTTATTAATGGATTTCACGATACCGCGAATGCGATTGCTACCTCGGTATCGACCCGCGCGCTGAAGCCGCGGACGGCTATTCTGCTTGCGGCCTCCATGAACTTCGTCGGGGCGATGATGTTCACGGGGGTCGCCAAGACGATTGGCGGCAAGGTGGCAGATCCGGCCACGCTCGACAACGGAATTCAGATTGTGATCGCCACCCTGATTGCCGCCATCATCTGGAACCTGGTCACCTGGTGGTTCGGAATTCCGTCCTCGTCCTCTCATGCGCTGATCGGCGCCCTGGCCGGCGGTGTCTTCGCAGGGGCGGGCAGTGATGCACTTAATTACGGCGGCTTCCGGGACATTATTCTCGCCCTGATTCTTTCTCCCCTGATCGCCTTTATCGGCGGCTACCTGATCATGCAGCTGCTGAAGGTGATCTTCGCCAAGCGCAGTCCGCATACAGTGAACAAGGGCTTTCGGAGTATGCAGATCTTCACCGCCGCCCTGCAGTCGTTTACGCACGGGACGAACGATGCGCAGAAGGCGATGGGCATTATTACATTTGCGCTGGTGGCCTCAGATAGGCTGCAGGAGATGGAGGTTCCGTTCTGGGTGAAGCTGTCGGCGGCAACGGCGATGGCGCTCGGCACCTCGGTTGGCGGCTGGAAGATTATCAAGACGATGGGTACCAAAATATTCAAAATCGAGCCGATCAACGGCTTCGCCGCGGATTTCACCGGGGCCTCGGTGATCTTTGGCGCGACGCTGCTGCATTTGCCGATCAGCACTACCCATGCGATTACCTCGGCGATTTTGGGGGTAGGCTCGGCGAAACGGTTCTCTGCCGTCAAGTGGTCCCTCGCAGGACGGATCGTAATCACGTGGTTTATTACGATTCCGATTACAGCGCTGCTGTCCGGATTGCTCGTAAAGCTGTTATTTTAGAAATCCAAGAGTGAACAAGAGTGAACAGGATGAAGCCAATCAGAGGATTGGCTTTTTTCATGCCGGGGAAGGGGAAGTAGAGATGATTCGTACATTAGCGGTAACGCGGGATCACCAGGCGGTGATCGGACTGCCTCTGGAGGCGCTGAATATCGAGGATTACGCCTGGGTGTGGGTGGATTTCGTTGCACCGGTGCCGGAGGAGTCGGCGCTGCTGGAGAGTTATTTCCAGTTCCATCCGCTCGCGGTGGAGGACTGTCTGCACATGATCCAGCGGCCCAAGCTGGATTACTATGGAAAGGTGCAGTTTCTCGTACTGCATGGACTGGATCCGGTGACGCTGGAGGCGATGGAGGTCGATTTCTTCCTGTCGTCTACCCTGCTCGTGTCGTTTCATATGTCTCCGCTGCCGGAGGTGGAGGAAGCCTGGAAGCGCGTTTGTGACCAGGCGCAAAAAGGAAAAATTACCGAGAACGGCACGACCTTTGCCGCCTATACGGTGATGGACAAGCTGGTGGATCAGTATTTTCCCAGCCTGTTTGCGATTGAGGATGAGCTGGCGGACATTGAGAGCCAGAGTGCGGAGGAATCGCTGGAGAGCCTGATGCAGCAGGTGTTCCAGCTTCGTTCCAAGCTGCTGAAGCTCAGGCGCACCATCGTTCCGATGCGGGACCTGCTGTACCGGGTGGTGAATTCCCAGCATGTCCAGCGCCATGGCCATCAGGCGTATTTTCTGGACGTGTACGATCATCTGCTGAAGCTTACCGACATGATTGAGGCCGACCGCGAAATGACGTCAGATCTGCGGGACAGCTATATATCGCTCAACTCCAACCGGATGAATAATATTATGAAGACCCTCACGGTGATCACGACAATCTTTATGCCGCTGACGCTGATTGCAGGCATTTACGGGATGAACTTTGAAAAAATGCCGGAGCTGGACTGGCCATTCGGATACGCCGCGGTGCTGCTGCTTATGC
The DNA here is from genome assembly GCF_044383795.1 of Paenibacillus sp. JSM ZJ436. Taxonomy (NCBI): domain Bacteria; kingdom Bacillati; phylum Bacillota; class Bacilli; order Caryophanales; family Paenibacillaceae; genus Paenibacillus; species Paenibacillus sp. JSM ZJ436. The sequence continues at coordinate 164,811 of NZ_JBISEO010000007.1, read as the reverse complement.
TGCTGCTCGGCGGCAGCATGGTGCTCTGGTTTCTGCGCCGGGGCTGGTTCAAGTAAAAGGCTTCGACACATCGAGCAATTGCAGAAAATCCGGTTCAGTGCTTCTGTCAGGGGTAAGCAGGAGTAGGAGGGATGATCATGCAGCAAGACAACAAGCTGAACCCGAGGGGTGCAGGCTCTCATTCAGCTGACGCTCATCATATACCGCCCATGCGGGCGCGAATGAAACGAAGATTGGCCGAGGCGGCCCGGCGCAAAAGAAGGATTACTGTAACCAATCGCTACGAAACCGGTATGGTGCTCAGTGAAATCGTGACAGGGTTCTTCTTCATTGCCGGCAGCATCAGTATGTTCTACACCGACACCGATATTCCCGTCGTGCTCTATCTGGTCGGCAGCATTATGATGCTGCTCAGATCCGGGCTGCGCGTCTCCTATTGGTTCCGGCTGAAGGAGCTGCAGCAGAAGGGGCATGATGAGGGAGCTCCGAATGGAGCGGGCTGGAGCCGGTAAAGAGTGCATATTGGGATCATGCGGTGGAGGCAGCATTATAGCATTAAATGTAGACCGTATGCTTACGCAGGGGTGATCGCGATTCAGAGGCTGACGACAGCCCTGCCTTTTCCCTCGTCATCTCGGCCTCGGCAGGAACCGGCTGCTTGAAGCTGTGCTGAGCACTCAGGCAGCCGGTTCACGGGGCCAAGGTGAATAGCATGAAATCTAGTCTAGGAGCGCTTGCGTTTGCCGGTGCCTTTGCGGCGGCTGCCTGTTTTCTTGCGGCGGCGGGTGCGGCGTCTGCGCGGTACATACTCGGTGTCGTAGCCCCCGGGGCTGACGGCATCGCTGTCGGACCCTTTTTTGCTGAGGAGGTTCGAAAATACAGCCATCATAGGCGCGAGCTGCTGTACGCTCTGCATTACCTTCTGGACCTTGCCAATGTTGGCAACAAGTCCCTCGACGCCTCCCATCCGCTCGATCATGCCTTTGAGATCCAGGTTGCTGAGATTCAGTCCTCCAAGCAGTCCGGCTAATCCGCTGCTGCTGCCGGTCTCGGCAGCAGGCTGAGGCGTGGTCACGGCCGGAAGGCTGGACATGGGCTCCATCGGCGCTATAGAAGGCTGGGCCGGAACCGAATACGGATAGTAGGCAGACGTTCCCGCGTCAGCGGAGTAATCAGGATAGGCCTGGGCTTCAACACCGGGATAGGATGACGCTGGCAGGGACTCATTCAAGGAGCGGGAGGAAGCGTTTCTGGGATGATGATAATAATGCTGATGTCCTGACATGCTTTATCACTTTCCTTTGTGGTTGGTTTAGTACACTGTATGAGCTAGGCGGGCTAATGTACTGGGCGGATGCCCTGATTGCTGCTTGAATGGCGCTAAACAGGCGCCTGCCCAGGAACGGGCGTAGGAGCTGCAGGCCTGTGGAAGAGACCGCCAAGGCCTGTTGACAAAAAAATGAATGGTTCATTTTTCCTGCTCTGGAGAAGGGTTCAAGGGCAGCTCTTCAGCGCGTGAAACCGTTAACGCTTGAAAAGACGGGGCCTGCTCAGGTACAATAAAATGGCGTACAAGTAACTGTAGGGGATGATCCAGTGCAATTAAAAAAATTAGATGATAAAAGCATCGATCAATTATTCGAAGCTATTCTTACCTTGAAAAGTGTAGAGGAATGCTACGTGTTCTTTGACGACCTGTGCACCGTGAACGAGATCCAATCCTTATCGCAGCGCCTGGAAGTGGCCCGGATGCTGGGCAAAGGTTCGACATACAACCAGATTGAAGCTGAGACGGGCGCCAGCACGGCGACGATATCCCGGGTGAAGCGGTGTTTAAACTATGGCAATGACGGGTATAAAATGACTTTGGAGCGCTTGGGGCGCTAATGATGAAGCCGGGAGTTTTAGTGATCAGCCACGGTTCCCGGGAGCCGTCCTGGGTAGCGCTGGTGGAGGAGGCGGTGACCGCGATGGCGGAGCGCTGCCATCTGCCGGTGAGTGCCTCTTATCTGGAGCTCGTAGACGGGAAGCTCATACAGGACGGGATTGATTTGCTGGAGGGCCAGGGTGTCACGGACATGCTGGTTATTCCGTTGTTCATTTCCTCCGGCAGCACGCATGTGGACGAGATCGCCTATGCGATTGGCGCGAAGCCGGAGCCAGATATGGAAACCGATCTGGACCCTTTCCGGGTGCAGGCCCGGGTTCATTTCGGGGACCCGTTCGATGATGGTGCGGATACCGCGGCTATGGTGTGGGATAAGGTGCGTTCCCTTTCCGTGAATCCCGCGGAAGAAATTATTCTGATGGTGGGCCATGGCAGTCCGCATGAGCTGTTCTGGCGGCGCTGGGAGAAGATTGCGGCTTCTCTGGCGAAGCGGGTGACCGAGGTCAGCGGTCTTGCGACAGATTGGGCGCTGCTCAATCCCGGGGATGTGCGGGAGAAGGCTGAAGCGTGGCAAAAGCGAGGGTACGAGGTGATCGTGTCTCCGCTTTTTTTAAGTAAGGGGTATTTTACCGACCATGTCATTCCGCAGCGGCTGGAGGGACTTCCCTGCCGTTATTCCGGTGAACCGCTGCTGCCGCACCCGCGTCTTGCCGAGTGGATGCTGAAGCAGGTGGAGCGCCTATTGAAATCTTTGAAATTATAGATACAGGTGGCGTTTGGTGATGAGAAGAGCACGTTTGATCTATAATCCGACCTCCGGACGGGAGGAAATGAAGCGCCGCCTGGCAGATGTGCTGCAGCGTCTGGACAGTGCTGGGATCGAAACCTCCTGCCATGCAACCACAGGCGAGGGAGATGCGACCCGGTCGGCAGCAGAGGCTGTGGAGCGGGGTTATGACCTGATCATTGCAGCCGGCGGTGACGGCACCCTCAATGAGGTCGTTAACGGAATGGCGGGGAAGGACCACCTTCCTCCGCTGGGCGTGTTTCCTCTGGGAACGACGAATGATTTTGCCCGTGCGCTTGGCATCTCGAAGAATTGGGAGGACTATTGCGATCTCGTGATCCGGGATGTGACCCGTCCGATCGATGTCGGCGTGGCCAATGACCGCTGCTTCATTAATATTGCCGGGGGCGGTACGCTGACGGAGCTGACCTACGAGGTGCCCAGCAAGCTCAAGACCATGATCGGTCAGCTGGCGTATTATTTGAAGGGGCTGGAGAAAATGGTCAGCCTGGCGCCGCAGGAGCTCATTATCCGCGCGGACGGCCAGCCGGAAATCCATGATGAATTCATGGTGTTCCTTATGGCCAACAGCAACTCGGTCGGCGGCTTCGAGAAGCTCGCGCCCGGCGCGAGCATCGACGATGGCCTGCTCGACGTCATTGCGCTGCGCAAATGCAACCTCGCGGAGTTCGTCCGCGTGGTTTCCCTCGCCCTGCGCGGGGAGCATGTGCACGACAAGAAGGTCATTCATTTCCGGACCGATTATATGGAGGTCTACTCCCCCGGCCCGGTACAGCTGAATCTGGACGGCGAGTTCGGCGGTGTACTGCCGGGCACGTTCCGTATCCTGCCGCAGCACCTGCGGATTTTTGCTTGAGGGGCTCCCGATTGGGGGCCTTTGTGCTGGGAGGGCTTGGAGGTGGCAGCGAAGGACGCTTCGGTGCTGAGAGGGCCTTGGGAGATGGCAGCGAAGGACGCTACGGTGCTGGATGGGCCTTGGGAGATGGCAGCGAAAGACGCTACGGTGCTGGATGGGCCTTGGGAGATGGCAGCAAAAGACGCTACAGTGCTGGATGGGCCTTCCGATCGCTGTTGCCGTTGAAAATGTAGAATTGGGCCTTGCAGCGGTACATTTTCAACGGCAAAGGCGAGCGCTTCGCTTCTCCATTCCCACTCCAGCCCCTCCGCTGGCGCTGCTGGGAAAAGCCCCTCTTGTAAGGTTAAGCTGGCGGAGGAGGCCTCTTGAAAGTTAAGCTGGCGGAGAAGACCTCTTGCAAACTATGCTGACGGAGGAGACCCCTTGTAAGCTATGCTGGCGGGAAAGCTCCCTGCAAGCGGTGGTGGGGGGTAGGGACTTGGCCGGTGTGCCGGGGAGATCCCCGAGGCACACTGGGCTGGGCAGTGAAGGCTGGGCAGTGAAGGGGTGCGGGCTGGCATAGGTTGTTAAAGGCAGGATCTTGGAGACCACTGGTTGGGGAAGGGTCCTTGGGAGTTAGCAGCTTGGGGCTTTGGTGCTAAGGAAAGGCCATTAGGCTTCTGTAAGCTGTGCTGACGGGGAGTGCTTTTGGCAGATCTGCTAGCGTGCGCTTGGATGGAATGATGTGTAAGGGCGCCGGGTGGAGGCGTGAGTGAGATATATTTTTACAGGTACATTGTATAGATGTTAGAGGTATCGTGGATACCTATTTTATATAGAAGTGAACCAAGTTGAACGGAAAGAAGTGAACAGCAAGCTATGAACAAGAATCGCAGCGGTCATCGCCGCAGCTCTAAGGACAGCAAGCCCTCTCCCGAGCTTCTGAATCTGCCGGTAGCCAAAAATGATGAGACCGTCATCGACATCATCGGCATGAATCACGATGGGGAGGGGGTTGGACGAGCCGAAGGCTATACTCTTTTTGTGCAGGGTGCGCTGCCGGGGGAAAAGGTCCGCGTGAAGGTGCTCAAGACGAAGAAGCAATACGGCTACGCCAAGCTGCTGGAGCTGGTCGAGGCCAGTCCGGACCGTACCTCGGCACCGTGCCCCATCTATGATCAATGCGGCGGCTGCCAGCTGCAGCATCTGGACTATGCAGCGCAGCTGCAGTGGAAGCGGCAGCTGGTGGTGGACAACCTGGAGCGGATCGGGAAGCTGACGGTGGAAGGCGGTCGGCTGGATGGCGCGCTGAGGGAGCAGAGTGAAACCCTTGCAGGAGATGGAGCGCATAAGCAAGTGGCATACGGCGCAGACATGGCCGCAGCGCGTGAAGCTCGTGACGAGCAGCGTAAAGGCATTATTGTGAAGCCAGCACTTGGCATGAGTGAGCCTTGGCGGTATCGCAATAAATCTCAGGTTCCGATTGGAGTGACGGATGGCGGGCTGGTTGGAGGCTTTTATGCCCGCGGCTCACACCGGATTGTTGATATGGAAGCCTGCCTGATTCAGCACGAGGAGAATGACAAGGTGGTGCAGCGCGTCAAGGATATCGGCCGCAAGCTGGGCATCACCGCCTACGATGAGGAAACCGGACAGGGGCTGCTGCGTCATGTGGTGGTGAAGATTGGTTTTTCAACCGGAGAGATGATGATTGTTCTTGTGACGAACGGGAATTCCATTCCACAGCGGGAGAAATGGATTGCAGCGATTCGTCAAGAGCTGCCGGCAGTGGTCAGCATCTGTCACAATGTGAACACGCGGCGAACGAATGTAATTTTTGGAGAAGTGACTTCTGTGTTGTGGGGTCGAGAGGTCATTTACGACTACATTGGAGATGTGAAGTTTGCCATATCGGCGCGATCTTTTTACCAGGTGAATCCGGTGCAGACGGAGATTTTATATGGAAAAACGGTAGAGTACGCCGGCTTGACCGGCAACGAGACCGTCATTGATGCCTATTGCGGCATCGGTACGATCTCCCTGTTTCTCGCGCAGCATGCCAAGCAGGTATACGGCGTAGAGATCGTGAAGGAAGCCATCGAGGACGCACGCGCTAACGCGGCGTTAAACCATATGCACCACGTACAATTTGAGGTGGGTGCTTCTGAGGACGTCATTCCGGCCTGGAAAGAGCAGGGCATCGAAGCAGACGTCATCGTCGTCGATCCCCCGCGCAAGGGCTGCGATCCGCGCCTGCTGGATACGATCCTGGAAATGCGGCCGGAGCGGGTGGTGTATGTGAGCTGCAACCCAAGCACCCTGGCGAGAGATTTGCGGATCTTGGAGGACGGCGGCTATCGCACGGTGGAGGTGCAGCCGGTGGATATGTTTCCGCATACGGTGCATGTGGAGTGTTGCTCACTGTTAGTACGTAAGGTTGTAAGAAACTAATAATTCCGTGCTATTCATAATAAACCTGTGCTAAAAATTGAATAAAGACGTGATAAATAGGGGAGAGGATGAATGGAGAACTGGCAAAAACCAGATCCATCAAGCCTTTCCCCTGTTTTTGTATCAAGACATTATTCAGATTTTAATAACGTCGTGACAGAAAAAGTTGGGTCAAAAATTGAGAAAAGAACTGTTTTGTAGCACGAGTTTATTTATGAGGGCAACGGTGGAATGCGGGTTTGAGGGCTGTTTTTTATCAAGGGTTTATTTATTCTGAACATAGTAGGGAAAAAAATTGATTTTCTCTTTTTTGGGACAGGGAGTAGGGAAGTATCTTGATCAAGAGATTAGTCATTTAAGGTGACAAGCAATTGAGTATTTTATTGGCTCGCTATGAAATAAAAATGGTATGAATAACCTACTTGCTTTATAATTTTAGAATAAGCGTTTAACTTAGGTACTAACAGTAAGCAAACTGGATTGTTAAAGTAACATCAGGACTAATGCGTAGAAACCAAAAGGTTCTGAGCGAGAGAAGTTTCAATTATAGTTTTCAGATAGTTCCGAGGAGGAGTTTTATGTCTATATATGATGATTATGACGATCCATTTGATAATGCTCCATTTGAAGAAGAGGACTTTTTTGAACGAGAAGTATGGGAAGACGAAGATCGGGAATATGATCCTGAGATGTATTGGGATGAAAGTGACGAGCACCGTGGGGATTATTTTTAAACCTGTACTTTAAATAACACGACCTTAAAAGGCCGTATAATTATGAAGGTGGTTATATTAATGTCAATGTATGGAAGAAATGAACCATGCCCCTGTGGGTCTGGGAAAAAATATAAGAAGTGCTGTATGAATAAAGAGCAGGACGTATTGGACACTCCAATAACAAGTCTGAGAGAAGCGGCTTTGAAGGTTAATGTGGCTAATCCAGCAGTTCCATCCCATGATTCAGCAAAAGGAATTAGAGAATTATGCCTTGCCCAATTAGAGCAAGTGTTTATTTACCTTCGGAGACAACATAAAAAAGATGGTGTAATAGAAACAATATGTAGCGATTTGGTTGAATTGGCTGAAGAACCAGAAAATAAGTTTATAACAGTATGGAAAGAAATATATGAGATAAAGGGATTATCTGACCATCAAATTGGACTTCAAGTTCCTCGACTCAGGGAGTTGATTAGAAAGGGGGAAAAGCTGTCGTTACAAGAAAGAACCCTTTTGAAACAACTTATGGAATCAAACTTAGCTGAATTCATGTTGCTTTCTGACGTTGAAACAATGGATTACGGAGCTATGCTTGTATTAACTGAGTTGTGTTATAACATAATAAAAGTAGGAATCCCAGAGAATAAGATAATAGAGAGCATAACAGTTTATGTAGGATCAGGTAATAAGCTGGAAAGTTGGAATGTTACATATGAACCTAAGTTATATGTTCTAAATGAGGCTTCACTGAAGACGGAACAATACATCCATATTGAATGGATACCTCTTGATGAGTTTGAACATGAGTACGAGAGCTTTGTACATAAGCTTCATGGATTGTCGGAAGAGTCTAAAAGTCTTTAGCTACAGCTTTGTATCAAGAGAAAAAAATGGAGTCAGCACCACAGGATAAGGTTTCTTATACTGGGCTTGTGAATTATTTGACGGGAATAATCGAACAAGAATTTAGAATGATAATTTCCCAACACAATGGTGAATCAATTATAAAGAGACGAATGTGGAAAGAAATCTGTGATTATATTAAAGTCAATGATATTCCGTATATCTCTGATTCAAGAATAAATGTTTATGAGAAAATGATGGAGATATATCCAATACGCAATAGGATTTCCCATGGCGAATTTATAAGTCTGGAAGAGTACCACTTAGTCAAAAATATCTCCTTAGAAATGCAACTATTAGACTTTATTTCATGGGCAAAAATCCATTATGAGGATGTTGTAGAACACAAACAAAGTCATCTCAAAGCCTAAACAGTCGTACTAAAGCCTAATTAGTCATGTTACGAGCCGAGCGAAATTCAGGGATCCACTCCTGTTTTCCCTCGGTTTTTTCTCTGCCTTGAAAAGGTCACCAGACCCGAATCCCCTTGATAAATCTGGTTTTCCTTCGATTATTCGTTTCACCTGTCTTTTCCCCTGCCCTTTATGCTTTTTGGCCCCGATTTTCTCGGTCGTAGCCCTTGCCTTATTCGTTTGGCATTCTCTGACCATTTGATCAAAACACGGTTGAACATCAACTGGAAGAGCAGGGGATTGATCGTCTGAAAGCCATCAACATCCTGATTTACTTTAAAGCCAATGGTCAGTTTGAAAATGTGATTAATCGTATGGACTGCTGTCTCTCCAGGTGAGTGCAGACGGTTTGAACTCAGAGAACGTGACGTTTAGCATCAAGGGAGAGTTAGTCGTGAGATCAGCTCTTTTTATTTGTACCCTTCTATTTATTCCGAAAACATGCCTTTTCGGAAAAGGTGTAAGAAAAGCCATATAAATTAGTTGGTATATTTTTGTAGTTAAACTGGACGGAATCTAAACAATCATAGAAAATAGAAGAAGGTACAAAAAAGGATAATGTAATTACGTTTCAGCTGGAAAACCATTAAGGGAGGTTGTCATGGAATCAATTGTTTTGGAGTTACAGCGTGAAGCATATCAACATGATACTTCTGTTTCAATTTTACTTAGGAAGGCGTATACATTATCAAAAAAGTTAAGAGTTAATGAATTTGTGAGTTGGGTCAACTTGGAGTTGAATGGATACAAAAGCGTAGAAGATTTACCAGATTATCGAATAGTTCATGGGGAGACTAAAGCTTTAAATCCCTATCACGGTTATATCCCAGCGTATTTCCAACATGAAATGTCTGAAATGATTTCCAAACGAAATATTTTACAACCTATAACAGAAATTGAAACCTTGATAAAACAAGGAGACAAAAAAGATGGAATACTGATGTACAAGTTCCCTGCTAATGTACAGCAAAGTTTGATGAAAATGATGGAGTATCCATTAGAAGTATCACTGCATATTCCTACGTCGCAGTTTCAGAAAATAATTGAACGAGTTAGAAACATTATTCTGGAATGGACACTAAAATTAGAGGAAGAAGGAGTGTTTGGAGAAGGCATGACTTTTACTGATCGTGAAAAGGAGAAAGCAGTTAATAGTACAACTCCTATAATCAATATAATTGGAAACATGACCAACTCACAAATGCAACAAAACACAAGCAACTCGACACAGGCACTTAATGTAGGTGAACTTAAAAAAGAAGATCTGAAAACACTAATTAGTGAATTGAAAAGTTTTTCTGAAGAAGTAAAAGAGACTAAAATAAAAGAAGAGTTAATGTCTGAAATCGAAATTCTTGAGATTCAAGCCAAGTCTCCAAATCCGAAAAAGGGGATAATTGGCGAGACTTTAAAATCAATAAGGAATATAGCGGAAGGGACTACTGGCAGTCTTTTAGCTACTGCTATTCAAGAAAAAATTAAGTTAATTCTACCAATGCTTGGTGGATGAATTTTCTTTAAAATCATAATTAAACAAGTATGATAGCTGAAGGATATTTAGAAATAGACAATTTGAATATGAATTCAAGCCGAACAGAATTCAGACATTTGATCCTGAATTTGTTCGGCTTTTTCCTTTTATCAATTAACCCTGTCCCTCCTTGGGTTCTGTGAGAATGACAGGGGTTTGTATTCAGTAAATTACAACAGAGCGGTTTATGGTAAAAACGTGTCTTTTCGGGATAAATTAGCATACAAACCTCATCACTCTTTGATGATGAATCGCTATTATTTAATGAAATGGACCAAAGTTGAGTGGAGGGGACATTGTTTGAGTATTAGTAGATATCAGGTAGAGTCTGACCAGGAGTTTCATTTAAGAGCGGCATATTACGAATGTTGGAATCGTTTGATTTCGGCAATCAATCAATTGGATAATCAGGATTTAGTGCATTTATCTAATCCATTTCAAGTAAAAGCATTGCCTGCGTATAGAAAGGCCAAAAGAAAAGTGCTGTTTGTAGGTCAAGAGACGAACGGTTGGATTCATTCAAAACAACCTTAGACGCATTTAGAAGCCAAGATGAAGAGGTACGGCGGGACAACGTCGTTGATTATTTACAATGAATGTATGAGGACTTACGTTATCATCGAAAATTTGATCATACCTCGTTTTGGAAAGGGATGCGTAGGCTGTTTCAGGTAATATCACCTGATGATGGTGACGATGGTTTCTTACATACGGAGTTAGTTCGGTTTGATTATGCGAACAAAAGACAGCCTCAATCAATTGAAAGCCTACTCCAGAGAGAATACAATGTTTTACCAATGGAGATCAAAGCATTAGCACCTGAAGTAGTCGTGTTCTTGATGGGTCCCGATTATGACGATCGATTGAGAGCAACCTACGAGCGTGACGAGGAAGTGGATCTAGAGTCCGTTGCTCACTTTGCTTCTTCCTCCTTTGGAACGTTGATAAGGGCAACTTCCTTCCAAGTGATGCTGGCCGATTACAACGAAGAACCGAAACTCCGGTATAACGATAAAGCACTGGTACTGGCTGGTTGCCTTTAGGTGAATTCTTCGTGGATTCCAGAGAAAGGATTAACGGATTGCGTGAATCAGTCTCCAATCTTCGTCAGTGTATAGCCTTGTTCCGTCCCTTGGCGTTCCTACAACGTCACAGAGTGCCTTTACATAGAGACCTACTTTGCCTAATCCGTATATCTGTTCTTCCGCTTCCCATGCTGCGGATATGTGGTGTGTCCATTTTTTACAAGATGCGGGACGTGACTCTCAATACTTCTGTCTGTTGGATCGTATTTTTGCCATGTGATCATGATTCTTCCTCCCCCAATACAGCTAAAAGAGCAGCTTTACAACGATCTGAGGGACAACGGTCTCTCCGGTTTCGTCGATGGATGCGGCGAAGGCGATGTGGCTCTTCTACGAATATCCCGATACGAGCTTTCATTCGCTCAAACAGAAGTTCCTGGATATCCGCAAGCGTGTCTACAAGTACCCGCGTCTGGGGGACAAGGCCCAATTCGTGGCCATTCCGACCACGTCGGGCACAGGCTCGGAAGTGACTTCGTTCGCGGTCATTACCGACAAGAAGGAAGGGCATACCAAATATCCGCTGGCAGATTACGAGCTGACGCCGGACGTAGCGATTATCGATCCGGAGTTCGTCTATAGCTTACCGAAGACAGCGGTAGCGGATACCGGGATGGACGTGCTCACACACGCCATCGAGGCCTATGTCTCGGTTATGGCAAACGACTACACGGACGGTCTAGCGCTTCATGCCATTCGCTTGGTGTTCCAAAATCTAGAGAAGTCGTACCATTCTGCAGATCCGATCGCTCGCGAGAAAATGCATAATGCTTCCACGATCGCCGGGATGGCTTTTGCGAATGCATTCCTCGGCATCAACCATAGCTTGGCGCATAAGTGGGGCGGCCAATACCATACGGCGCATGGCCGGACGAACGCGATACTAATGCCGCACGTCATCCGTTATAATGCGCAGAAGCCAACCAAGTTCGCCTCGTTCCCGAAGTATGACCACTTCATTGCAGATGAGCGCTACGCGGAGATAGCCCGCATGCTGGGGCTGCCGGCGAAGACGACGGAAGAGGGCGTGAACAGCCTGATCGAGGCGGTGCGCAAGCTGAACCAGTCGCTTGGCATTCCGGAGAAATTCCAAGATCTAGGTTTCGATCCGGCCGATTTCGAAGCGCGCGTCGATTACCTCGCCGACCGGGCTTTCGAGGACCAATGCACAACGGCGAACCCTCGTATGCCCCTTGTGACGGAACTGGCGAACGTTTACCGGAATGCCTTCTACGGTAAATTCTAACTCTAGCAATTCTGACTATGGCTGCCGATCATCCAGATCGGCAGCTTTCTTTCTTAGTACGAGGTGTGATATTGCTCACTGCCCCTGCGATGAGCAGGCTGTAGAATAGACATCAGAAGGAGATGAATACAGTAGAGCAAAGAGCATTCGTCATGATTAGGCCTGACGGCGTGAAACGCGGCGAAGGAGAACCAGATATGAAAACCGAAACCGTTGATCAAAAGACCACTAAAAATTTATTGCAATTCTGCTACACTTGCGCGGAAGCTCACACCTGCGATACGGAGAAGAAATGCATCGATTGCTGGGAAGCTAACGGATTGTTGAACGATCAGGAGGAGGATAAGGCGGGCAGAGCGCTGACGACGGAGGAGCTTCTGGTCCTGTATGCCTTGTAAAACGTGACCTACGAAACAGATTTTCGTTTCATTAATTGCCGCGTAAATTCGCGGCTTTTTTTGTTGCTTGGGAATTGACGCACGCTGTGCCAATCTGGCCGAATAATGCGGCTGCACTTGTGTGTCACAATCTATTGAGATTCGCTGAATTTCCTTCAATCGCATGGCAACAACAGCAGCCACCGGAACATATCACTGCTTGGTACTTGCTTTCCTTTTCGATTCACTGTCGTGTAAGGGCGCTTCATCTAGATCCCCTATATCGAAATGGAGACTATTAGCGGCTCTTCGCCATTAGCAATGCTACTTGTCAATATAGGCTCTATGGATTTCCAGTAAACCTTTGAAAATCGGACAAGGGAATTGGTAGAGATGCTTCGCTCCACGTTCTCCCTCTATTGATGAATAATTTGCGGCAAACTGGCCATACTATGAGTTCGACAAGGGAATTGGTCAGCCTTGGAACAGGCTGTTTACGCCTTCAAGTAAGCCATTCGTTAGCTTGGAGGTGAACCAGCGAACAACCCCGTCGTAGTGGCTTTGCAGCATGCGGGCAACTTCGACCATTGGTGCGAGCTTGCGCTTAAGCCCCCATTGAATCCAGTCCTTCAGTACCATGGGCGCGATTACCGCCGGGTACCGATAGAATTCTTGTAGAATCAAACGCATCCGATGCATGGGACTCCAGTTGTTTCTTACACTCGTCCCATGTGCTCGAACCCTTGCCATTGGTTACACAGATCATGTTCTTCTGCTCGGGGTCCATAAAGATCGTGACGTTGTTATGCCCACGTTTGGCTGACGTCTCGTCGGTGTTTATTTTCGTCACGTAGGATAGGTCCTGTGCGGCGATGGCGTTATCCACATAATGATGCAACACCCGCCAGAGCCGCGTATCGTGCTCACCGACAAATCGACTTACCGCGTTCATCGGCATATTCTTGGCGAGCCCGAGCCCTATTCCTTTTGTTGTTTGTTGGGACTTACAACAATACAGGATTAGCAGATGTTTTTCCATTTTCATCCTTGGTTTATTTCGTCAAGCACTGATTTTTTGTTTTGAGCCTTAAATCAAGAACTATATCAAGAGAAGTTAGATAACTAAAGCGGTTCAAAACAGAAATCTGTGCAGCATTTTGAGAAGAGATTTCGTCTCGCTACGATCCGGACGCCTTCATCAATGCGACAGCATCATCCACGTTTATTCACCAATTATAACTAAACCGCGTAACCGGGCCTAACGCCCGGATACGCGGTTTTAATTTTTTAGAATGATTTTATGCGACGATCATCCCTATATTTATTGCCAGAATTAAGATAAAAGCTACTCCATAAATGCCCGCTTAAGCAAGCTGAGTAAGTCCGTCAGGGACAACGACCCAGAGTCAGAAGAACCCTGCAACCAATATCACTCCGTTTAGAAGTGTGGCCGCCAATAGAGTGGATTATAGCTGCCGTGTTTGAGGCCCCGCACGCTCATCATAGTTTGGATGGTTCCATCGTGAAAAGGAACACATCCATCGTCCTTTCTCCATTCTCGGAATGCCTCATGCACAGGCGTTTACGCTGTTAAACGTCTGGTCCATGCTTCAAATAAAAATACACTTAGAATTTGAACGAAGATCTTCCATTATCATTGCTCATCTGTTTTCCCATTTTACGAAATTCCCCAGGAGTTACGCCCTCTTTTTTCTTAAAACGGTCAATGAAATATGAAACATTTATATAGCCGGCTCCCGTTATAATATCTTTTATAGACTTATCCGTATGCATAAGCTCGTTTTTTACATGTTCGATGCGTAAATCAAATACGTAATCGGTAAACGTTGAACCCGTCAGGTCTTTAATTGAGCGACTGATAAATGATGGCGATAGAGATAATTCTTCCGCCATCTGACCTAAATTAAATTCATACAACAAATATCTATCGTGAATGTAACTCAAAATTCGATGACTTAATTCAGATAGCTCATCATTTTTTCGTTTTTTAATGTGGGAGCAAAGGTCGATAACACATTGAGTGATATCCTTCTCAAACTGGCTCATTGACTGCTGATTGATGAGTTGTTTAAAAGTTTCTAGGTGGTGAGGAAAATCTTGTGTATGAACTAGCTTGAAAATCGAATTGACAAGGTCAGATGTCATACACTTGGTCATCAGAAGCGATTTTTTTGTGTTAATTTCCTGGAGAATTTGTTTGAGTGATTCAAGAGCCAGCTGCTCATCACCTTGTTTAATCGACTGAAGTAAAGTGAGCCTGATATCAGTTGAGTACCAGCTAGTCGACTCTTCTTCATTCCAATTAACAACATCAATATAGTTAATAATACTTCCGGTTGAAAATTTAAGCTGGTATTCCTTAGCAGTCAGAGACTCAATATATGATCTGTGAATTCCAAGAAACATGCCGTAGACTCTGCCAATGCTAATGGTTGGAGCTGTTCCGATTTTACTAGTTATTATTTCTTGGATCTCTTTGACAATACTTTCGACCGTTCCTGAGTGCTGCAGAGCATTGTTGGATAACCCTACGATGCATGCAAATGTCCCACGACGATAAAATTCAATAGGATAAACAGAAATATTATTGCTGGAGAATTCAGAGAGACTATTGGATATATCTTGCGTCAAAGAAGTATCCGCTTCCTCGGTACTGAAACTGAATACGAAGTATGAATTACCACAAAGGACAACTTGATGTTCTTTCATGAATGCGCATACATCTAGTTCTGTTGAAAAATATCCATGGATAAGCTTAATGAGGAACTGATCCTGAATCAACTTCTTTTGATTCTCCATTTGGTACAATAAGGATTGCTGATTTTGAGTCATGTTTTCAAAAGAATGAGCTATATAATTAATTTCTGTATCGACGAGAGGGTGCGCCGCTTCAAGTTCCAACTGAATTTTTGAAATTAACTGCTGTATAGGTTTATAAAATCGCTTGGATAGCACAATAGCAACGGTGATTCCGATAAAAATTAATGATATTAAAATATACACGATCAGATTAGTGAGCTTAAGAACTTGTTGGTAGAACTGAGAGGTCGGCAGCAGAGTCATATAGGTCCACCCGGTTGCCTCCGACTTCACCCAGGTCACAGACATCGAATTAGATTCCATAATCATGGAAGATTGTTCACTATTAGAGGCTTGGACCAGCAGTTTTTTTAT
Organism: Paenibacillus sp. JSM ZJ436; assembly: GCF_044383795.1. Classification (NCBI taxonomy): domain Bacteria; kingdom Bacillati; phylum Bacillota; class Bacilli; order Caryophanales; family Paenibacillaceae; genus Paenibacillus; species Paenibacillus sp. JSM ZJ436. The sequence goes on along the minus strand of NZ_JBISEO010000007.1, from coordinate 149,363 downwards.
AAACTCATCAGTAAGTGCCAAATCATTGGCTTTAGATGTTAATAAGTTCTGATCCTGGTCAAATACGTACACCGCGCCTCTAAAATCTCCTAAAACCGGAGCCATCAATTTATATAGTCGCTGGCTGTCGAACAAATATAATACGATGCCATATGGGTTAAGCGACCGTACAGGAAATGGGATCCCAATCGTAATGATCTCTTTGGAAGTTTGGTTTGTTAAAACAGGCTCGGTTGGACGAACAAAGGGCCGTTTATTCCCTTTTAGGCTATTGATCCAATGCTCAGCTGTATCTGTTTTGTTCATATAATAATCTTTGATAAGTGAAGACAAACTGAACATAGCATTAGACGAATAAAAGTAACCGCTATCATATCTATGATAAAAAATTTCTTCGAAATAAGAAGAACTTGCTTTGTATTTTTGGATTTCTTTAATAATTTCCGTAGAGGCGTAGGTATCATCAAGTAAGTGAAAACTAGACAGGTCAGGATTCAAAGACATTAATACGGTGGTTTCCGTTAAGTCTAAAAATTGCTGATCCATAGAATCCAAGGCTAAATGAAGCCGGTTCAAATTAGTTTCTTCAATTTCTGTTCGAAGTGCGCTTACCGCACCTGTATATATAAAAATCCCTAAAATAGCCACAGGTATGCTAAACATTACAATGAAAGCGAGCAGGTATTTAGTGTATAGATTCCACCTCATGATTACACTCCCTTTCCGGGCTTTCAAGATTAACTATTATTGTATATGTATACTACGTGACAATAAAGGGGAAAATGACCTGATTTTGAAATCGAATATTTTAAATAAAGCAGATATTTAGAATTTCAGGGACTTAGAGCGTATTTGAAGGCAACATTTTTATCCGAGTATGGAGAAGAAGGCAGATATTTACTGCTTGATCCCTTAGATGCTACATTTGGAGCAAGCCATACAATGACAATAAGGAAAGGTGGTTCGAATAAATGAACAGTTATATAAAGATATGGAAAAAACAACTGAAGCGAAATTGGCACCTCTATTTGTTTGTCTTACCAACATTAATTTATTTCATTGTGTTCAACTATTTGCCAATGTATGGACTGCAGATTGCATTTAAGAATTTTTATCCTTCTCAAGGTATATTGGGTAGTGAATGGGTAGGTTTTGATCATTTTGAGCGTTTTTTCAACTCCCCTTCTTTCTGGACGATTATAAAAAACACTTTATCGATCAGCTTGTATGAGCTTATATTGTTTCCCTTACCGATCCTGTTCGCATTAGCGATCAATGAGCTGCGTAACGGAACATTCAAGAAGAGTGTACAGATCATAACTTATGCGCCGCATTTTATATCGGTAGTTGTAGTAGCGGGGATTATTGTTTCTTTAGTTCATCCAGCGACAGGGATCGTGAATAAAGGTATTGTCCTTCTTGGTGGAGAACCAATCAGCTTTATGACAGAACCGGCCTGGTTCAAATCCATTTACGTGTGGTCTGGGACATGGCAGCAATTAGGATGGAATTCTATTATTTATATAGCGGCATTAAGTGCAATTAATCCAGAGTTACACGAGGCTGCTACTATAGATGGCGCAACTCGGGTGCAACGAATTTGGAGTATCAACCTGCCTGGAATTATGCCGACGGTCATCATCCTGCTTATTTTAAGTATTGGCAACTTTATGTCTATAGGTTTCGAAAAAGTCTATTTGTTACAAAATCAGCTGAATATGGAATCATCTGAAGTCATTCAAACTTATGTTTATCGAAGCGGGTTACTACAAGCTCAGTATAGTTTTTCAGCAGCGGTGGGACTATTCAATTCGGTCATTAATTTAATATTGTTAGTTACAATAAATTCGATTGCTCGTAAAGTAAGTCAAACAAGCTTATGGTAACTTTCAATACATCAATTAACGACTATAAGGAGTGAAGGTACATGAAATCCTCTTTTGGGGACCAGGTATTTGAATGGAGCAATCGCTTTATTTTGTTTCTGGTAACGCTAGTTGTTTTGTATCCACTAGTCTATGTAGTTAGCGCATCCATCAGTGATCCCCAATATGTTAATACTGGTCAGATGTGGCTGTGGCCGATTGACATCACACTAGATGGTTATCGCAGGGTTCTGGATAATCCTGACATCTGGATCGGATATCGAAATACTATAATTTATACCCTGCTTGGAACGAGCCTCAATCTTTTGTTAACCATTCCTTGCGCATATGCTTTAGCTCGCAAAGATTTGTATGGGCGCAACGTTATTTCCGGAATTTTTCTGTTAACGATGTTTTTTAATGGTGGTCTGATTCCAACTTATCTCATAATTAAAAATCTCAATCTTCTTGATACTCCATGGGTGCTAATCGTAGTGGGGGGCGCTAGCGTCTGGAACCTTATCGTTGCACGTACTTTCTTTCAAAATACAATTCCTCGAGAACTCGAGGAGGCTGCTGAGGTTGACGGCTGTTCACATTTTTCTCTATTCTTACGCATCATTATTCCTATTTCAGGGCCTATTATTGCTGTTATGGCGTTGTTCTATGGTGTTGGTCACTGGAATCAATATTTTAATGCACTCATGTACCTGCAGGATCGATCGCTATTTCCGCTACAATTATTTTTAAGAGAAATTTTGATTGTCAATGAAATGAACGCCAATATGATGATGGATGGGGAATCTATGGCTGCTATGGCCGAACAGGCCAAGATAGCGGATATTATTAAATACGCCGTCATTATTATATCCGCGTTACCGTTGCTTATTCTGTATCCATTTCTTCAACGTTTCTTTATCAAAGGGATTTTAATTGGATCTATAAAAGGATAAACCGGCAAAGATTCAAGAAACATGATAGACAAATGGAGGAATGATATATGGAGTCTTATAGAAACGCTTCAACACCGATAGATGCTCGAGTTATAGATCTGCTGCAAAGAATGACATTGGTGGAAAAAGTCGTACAGACTTTATCTATAGGCAAAGTCGGTCAAAGCTTTGATGTCGAGCTTAATGAAGACGGGAGTCTTGAGGAAAGCTGTATTGAAGAAATCTATAAGCATGGCGCCGGCGCCATTCAGCTTCCCTTCAAGACCGACTCGATTGAAACAAGAATCAAGAAACTTAACGCGCTTCAGGACTATTATGTAAACAAAACAAGGCTAGGAATACCTGTAATGGCTCAAGAAGAATGTCTGCACGGACATCTCGCAAAGGATGCCACAAGCTTTCCCATCCCTATTGCTATGGCGAGTACATGGGATACGGAGCTAATTGAACGTGTATACTCCGCAATTGGGAAGGAAGCAAGGGTCAGAGGCGGGCATGAAGCGCATACGCCTGTGCTTGATCTTGCAAGAGATCCCCGTTGGGGAAGGACAGAGGAGACTTATGGTGAAGATACGTACCTTGTTACCCGAATGGGTGTTGCTGCAGTAAGAGGTTTACAAGGAACGGACGAGATCGTAAATCATGAGCATGTCGTCTCTGCACCAAAACATCTGGCTGGTTATGCACAATCTGATGGGGGGCGCAATTTTGCTCCAAGCAACATTCCCACTCGAGTGCTGAGGGACCAGATCCTTCCTCCGTTCAAGGCGGTGGTACAAGAAGCTGGAGCGCTCGGCATGATGCCTTCTCATAATGAGATCGATGGGATTCCTTGTCATGGCAACAGACAATTGCTTACCGAGATCCTGCGAGATGAATGGGGGTTTAACGGCATTGTTGTATCCGATTACTTCGACGCTTCCAGATTAGATATTTTGTTCCATGTTGTCAATAATTCGAAGGAAGCTGCAGTAAAAGCCTTAAAGGCAGGTTTGGACATGGATTTGCCTGGCGGAGGTTGCTATACCCAACTATTGGATGCCATAGCCGAAGATCCAGAGTTAGAAGATGTGCTGAATGTTACCGTGGCACGCATTTTACGAGTCAAGTTTTTGCTAGGGCTATTTGAGAATCCATATGTGGATGCAGAGCATGCCAAGCAAGTGATTAATTGTGAGCAGCATAAGAAGCTTGCCAAGGAAGCGGCAGACAAATCGATCACCCTGTTGAAAAATGAGGGCGGGCTGCTGCCTCTGAACAGGAATGAAATTCGCAAGCTTGCTGTAATTGGACCGAATGCACATCCGATCTGCACCGGCTCGTACAGTACAAAACCGAACAAAGGTATTAGTATTCTGGATGGGATTATAGCAAAAACAAATGGAGAACTGGAAGTGGCTTATGCAGTAGGTTGTGAAATTATAAAAGGGAAGGATGATAGCGGGGAAACGGAATTGGATCGACGTATGAATAATCCCCAATTAAGTACAGGGGATAAAAATGAAGCCTGGATTGTAGAGGCTGTCTCTGTAGCCAAGGAAAGTGACGTAGCCATCCTCTGTGTCGGCGGTAACACTTTAACCAGCAGAGAGGCTATATTCTTCAACGATGATAGAGGCGACAGATATGATCTTGACCTTCCCGGAGTTCAAAATGAACTGGTGAAAAGGATAGTCGAGACCGGGACGCCTACTGTTGTCCTGCTCATCAATGGAGGTCCGTTGACGATCAACTACATCGCGCAGCATGTGCCGGCAATCTTGGAGGGCTGGTATCTTGGGGAAGAGACAGGTCATGCGGTAGCAGATGTATTGTTCGGCGATGTGAATCCAAGCGGCAAGCTGCCTATTACTTTCCCTCGTTCAGTAGGACAATTGCCTGTGTATTACTCACAAAAACCAACGGGTTTATTCAAAAAATATTTATTTGCCGAGCATGATGAGCCGCTGTTCTCTTTCGGTACGGGATTAAGTTATACAACATTTCAATATCGTCATTTGCAATTAAGCTCTATTACGATGGCGATGAACGGTAGCGTCACCGTATCTGTCGAAGTCAGCAATACGGGTGAGTACGCAGGGGATGAAATTGTGCAATTGTATATTGCAGACCTGGTGAGCTCTGTCACAAGACCTGTTCAAGAATTAAAAGGCTTCATGCGCATTACACTCCAGCCAGGTGAAGCACAAACAGTTGCTTTCCGCATTGATCCCTCTATGCTGAGCTTTACAGGAGAGGACTATGAAATCACTGTGGAGCCTGGCGCATTCAAAATTATGGTGGGTTCAAGCTCGAAGCATTACGAATCTATCGTTCTGAATGTGATAGAAGAGGAGAAAACGAACGATGCATAATAAGGGCAGCTTCCATCCATACGACTTGCGCTGCGAATATAAAGTAAATTACCTTGGGCTGGGCGAGCGCAGCCCAAGGTTCAGCTGGAAGCTTCATGCAGAAGGACGGGATGTGCGGCAATCCGCCTACAGGCTGCAAGTATCGACTGGAGGGCAGGAAATATGGGACACAGGTAAGATTATTTCTGATCAGTCCCTGCATATCACGTATGCGGGACCTGCTCTTGGCTCAAGAACGCGCTATGAAATCCGTGTCAAGGTTTGGAATCAGCATGGCCAAGAATCGGATTGGAGTGAGGCGGCATACGGTGAGACAGGGCTGTTGGATCAAGATGAATGGCGAGCATCATGGATAACTGCCAGATTCGAGCAATCAGAGCCCTGTCAACTGCTGCGCAAGCTATTCACATTAGGCGATAACATCGTTTCGGCCCGACTGTATGCAACAAGTCTTGGCGTATACAGGGTGTATGTTAATGGGGAGTCCGCTGATGACACCTTATTTGCACCCGGATGGACTAGCTACAACAAGAGGCTGCAGTACCAAACCTATGATGTAGCTAAGCTGCTTGCAAGTGGAGAGAATACAATTGGCGTCATGCTGGGCAATGGCTGGTATATGGGCAATTTGGGCTGGAATGGATTAAGTCAGCTGTATGGCAATGAACGCGCTGCATTACTGCAGCTTCACGTCCAATATAAGGATGGCAGAGAAGAAGTGATTGTCTCGGATGATTCCTGGAGAGCCAGCAAGAGCGCTTTGCTTATGTCCGAGCTGTATCACGGCGAATATTACGATGCACGGCTCGAAAGCAAGGGTTGGCATAACAAAGGGTTCGACGACAGTGAATGGACCCAAGTATCGCTGCTAGATTATGGATATGATACTTTGATCGCGCAAGAAGGCGAGCCGGTTCGAATCGTGGAGGAACTGCAGCCAGTCCAAGTGCTTCGTACTCCTAATGGGGAAACAGTCGTTGATTTTGGCCAGAACATGGTTGGGTGGGTGCAGTTTGCGGTAGAGGCGGAAGAGGGTCATACCGTTGTGATCCGTCACGCAGAAGTGTTGGATAATGACGGTAATTTCTATACGAGCAACCTGCGAACAGCGAAACAAACCATCACATACATCTGCAGAGGTGATCAAGTAGAGCGTTATGAGCCTTATTTTTCATTCCAAGGCTTCCGCTATATTCAGGTTGAAGGTATTCGGCCGGAGCTTATTGCAACCCGTGTTGTTGCTAAAGTCATTCATAGCGATATGGATCAAACAGGGACGTTCGAATGCTCTGACGAGCTGGTGAATCAGCTGCAGCGAAATATTGTATGGGGGCAAAAAGGGAATTTTCTTGACATTCCAACCGACTGTCCGCAGCGTGATGAAAGGATGGGCTGGACGGGTGATGCGCAGGTGTTCATGCGGACAGCTGCATTCAATATGAATGTAGCGCCTTTCTTCACCAAATGGCTAAAGGACCTTGCAGCCGATCAGCTTCCAGATGGCGGCGTACCATTTGTAATCCCCGATGTGCTTCGCGGAAGGCATTCATCGGCAGCCTGGGGAGATGCAGCCGTTATATGTCCTTGGGTGCTGTATGAACGATACGGGGATCGGCGAGTGCTGGAACAGCAATATGAGAGCATGGTGAAATGGGTTGAGTATATTCGGTCGCAAGGCGAGCAAGAGCATTTATGGAATACGGGCTTTCATTTCGGCGATTGGCTTGCAATGGATGCCCCCAATGGAAGCCGTGTAGGGTCAACACCTAAGGATTTGATTGCGACAGCCTTCTATGCGTATTGTTCCGCACTGCTGGCGAAGACGGCGGCAGTGCTTAACAAGCTCGAGGACGAAGTGCGTTATACAGAGCTAAGCGAACGAGTAACCGAGCAATTCCGGAGGGAGTTTGTAACCCCGAATGGCCGGTTGGCCTCCCCAACTCAAACGGCCTATGTACTGGCTCTCATGTTTGATTTGTTGGAAGAGAAGCATAGGCCGCAGGCAGCCGCTGTTCTGGCTAGTTATGTGGAGGAGCAGAACGTTCGTTTGACAACAGGCTTTGTAGGCACCCCTTATCTCTGCCTGGCCTTGTCCAAGCATGGATATACGGATCTGGCCTATAAGCTGGTTCTCCAGCGCGAGTATCCGTCATGGCTGTACCCGATTTCCAAAGGAGCAACAACGATTTGGGAGCATTGGGACGGCATTAAGCCTGACGGCTCGTTATGCGAGGATCCTATGAACTCTTATAATCATTATGCCTATGGCTCAGTCGGAGAGTGGTTATACAGAATTGCGGCGGGACTCGATACAGATGTGCAGAATCCAGGCTACAAGAAGGTGCGCATAGCGCCTCAGATTTCGGAAGCGATCAGCTATGCCCGAGCATCCTATAGCTCTATGTATGGGATGGTAGCATCAGGCTGGGAGCGGCTGGAGGACCGCAGAATGAAGGTGAAGGTGGTCATTCCGCCGAATACGGAGGCGTCTGTGATGCTGCCTGGCGCAGCAATGGGTCAAGTAGTGGAATCAGCGGTTCCTGTCGCCTATGCCGCAGGCGTACACTCGGTACGGCAGACAGAAGCCGGTGTACAGCTTGAGGTAGGATCAGGAGAATATGAGTTTCTATATGTCTTCAAATAAAAGGAATAATGGAGGAGACTATGACACGTAAAAACATTCTGTTCTTATTCACGGATCAGCAGCGTTATGACACGATTGAAGCGCATGGCAATCCTATTATTAACTATTATTAAGACACCTGCTTTAAATCGATTGGTCGAGACAGGCGTTACCTTCACGCGTGCGTATTCATCCTGTCCGGTTTGTGTGCCTGCGCGGTATGCCATGATGACGGGGCAGCTGCCGCACCGTACCGATTGTACGGCAAATGAGAGAATGCCAGAAGGACGCCAAAGCTTTATGGAGATTTTGTCTCAGAACGGTTATCAGACGCATGGCGTTGGCAAAATGCACTTCACCTTTGCCGAGCAAGGTGCGGAGGCGCTCTGGGGCTTCGAGTCACGGGATATTAGCGAAGAGGGGAGGGGCGAGGACGATTTCAAGCGTTATCTGAACCAGAACGGATACCAGCATGTTCATGATCCGCAGGGGGTCCGGAGCGAGATGTATTACATTCCTCAGCCATATCAAACCACGTCCGCCCTTTGAGACACCTACTCCATGGAACAAGCTATACCGAGCGCTTGAGATGTCTCTGCCTAAACGGCCTATGAACGGAGAAGAGCTTCTAACGTATTGGAATCGATTCCAGAACCGACAAATATCGAGATCAAGGTGTGGACGACCATTTGATGAGGACAATGAAGGCAGCGTAGTATTGCACAATATCCTTCATTGATTACCAAATCGGACGCTTGCTCGCTTACATGGAAGAACAAGATCTGCTGAAGAACACCATGATTGTATTCTCTTCTGACCACGCTGAGCTGCTTGGCGATTACAATAGTGTAGGCAAGCGCAGCTTCCTGGATTCCGCAGCTCGCATACCGCTGATCGTAAGTGGATCCCGATCGCACGAAAGGCAATGAGCCATGTCATGCTCCCGTAGGCTTGGTCGATATATTGCCAACCTTTCTGCAAGCGGCAGGTATTGAGCCGCAAGAGGATTATAGCGGCCGGAGCTTGCTGGATATTGCTGAGGGCAAGCAGCTGAGAGAATTAACGATGGGTCAGTATAACCGGAATGAATTCGGTGTATATCTGGCCGTTACGGAACGATGCAAATATATCTACTCAGCGCCGGACAATAAGGAATGGTTGTTCGACTTGCAGGTTGATCCGTAAGAAACGCATAACTTCTTTAACAATCCTATGTACAAGGATCAAACGCAGCGAATGAAACGCCAACTGCTTGAGCAACTGAGAGCGGATCAATGCACGACGATGATTGACGGGGATGATTGGAAACGTTATGAGCCGCAGCAGCTCCCGCCAGAGCGTGACGCACTCTTGCTGCTCCAGGATCCGCCTGCAAGCATTGCATTCCTTGTATTCCTGGATATGAAAGAAAATTCGAGGTTAATCAAAACGATTTATTTCGGACCAAATTTTAACCGCTGTTATTACCTACGCAGCGTGAAGTGAGGAGAGAATAATGGGCAAAACGGTATTAACAATCGAAGGCGAACAATTTGTTATTAATGGAAAAAAAACGTATTCGGAGATTGATGGAAGTCCGTCCGATGTTCATGGTTTATTAATGAATGCGAGATTTGTTCAGGGTATATTTGATGACAAGCAAGACCCCAATCGCTTCCATCGTTTTGGACGCAGGTTCGATCCGGATCAGAATACGAATGATCTTATTGCAGCATTGCCTGAATGGTATCGGGCAGGACTTCGAGCATTTACAGTTTGTTTTCAGGGCGGTGGTCCATGTTTTACCATACAAAATCCAACGATCGATAACAATCCTTTCTCGGAGGACGGCACAAGCATAGATCCGGCTTACGCGGGTCGAATGGACCGCTTGATCAGAGCTGCGGATGAATTGGGCATGGTCGTTATCGTGAGCTATTTCTACACTGGGCAGACGGGACGTATGAAGGACGGCAAAGTAATATTGAATGCGGTCAGGGCAGCATCTCGCTTCCTAAAAGAAGGAGCTTACACAAATGTCATCATTGAGGTTTGCAATGAGCATAATATTGCGCGTGAGCATCCATTAATCGCGTCGAGTGAGGGAATGGTTGCCTTAATGGAGATCGCCCGTACGGAATCTGGCGGGATACCTGTAGGCTGCAGCGGTTTAGGAAGATATATTAATGAAGAGATTTGCAAGGAAAGTGACGTTATTCTTATTCATGGCAACTGGCTATCTCGGCAGCACTATTATAATCACATTCAGAAAGTGAAGGCATGGGCACCCGGCAAGCCAGTTGTTTGCAACGAGGATTCGCCAGACATCAGCAAGATAGATGTGGCTTTTCGAACCCGAACATCTTGGGGATACTACAATAATATCACGAAGCAGGAAGTGCCCGTAGACTGGGCGATTACGCCCGGTGAGGATCAATTTTTTGCTCAGCGAATGGCAGAAGGATTGGGTATTGACTGGCCTACAATTCCAGAAGATGAGCAGTTGCATCTACAGGGCTTTGAAGCGGATATGTCCTATGAAGGAAAGCGTTGGATCAGGTTAGCAAGCTTGTATCCTGAGAAAATCAATTATGTGGATTTTTATCGAAATGGGGTGCTGTATTTTACAAGCTATGATAATGTCCATGCTGTAAATCATAAGAAAAACTGGGAGATGGGCGCAGTGGAAATGAGTTCGGAAGAGGAGGAATGGAGAGCAGTTGTTCATCTACATGATGGAAAGATTATAGAGAAATTAGCCAAGCTATGAATGAATACGAATACGCTGCATGAAAGGAGTATTGTGTTTCACTCATGCGGTATTGGAACCGCTATTCTGTTTGTAAAAGCGATGTGCATGATTGGAGTATGGGCCGAAAACAAGATATTTCGAAGCGGCCTCAAAAAAGGTTATAGTGAAAGCGTTATCAGCTGAAATTTATGTAAAAAACGAAAGGGGAGTTACAACGTGAAGAAAAAGATGATGATACTAATGGTAGCTTTTTCAATGATGATCAGCATGAGTGTTGCCTGTTCAACCAAGCAATCCGATGAGAACATTTCCGAGAATTCTGCATTCCCTCAAAACTTTAATGCGACCGGATACCCGATTGTGAATGAGAAGGTTACCCTTAAGTTAATGGGATCAAAAGGAGCAAGTCAGGGTCCTTGGGATCAAATGATGTTTTTTAAGGAAATGGAGAGATTGACTAATATTCATTTTGAATTTGACACGCCGGATGGTAAGGTTTTTCCAGAAAAGAAAAACTTAACCTTTGCGAGCGATAACTTACCTGATGTATTTTTTGCGGGATCCCTAACATTCTTCGATCAGATCAATTATGGCAAACAAGGCCTTTTGATTCCTCTTGAAGGACTTATTGACGAGTATGCTCCTAATTTTAAGGCGTTGATGGAAAAAGATCCTGCAATTCGCCGAGCCATTACTGCACCAGATGGTCATATCTATGCTTTACCACAAGTCTCAGATATTATTCGTGACATGATGTTTTTCCGAACCTATTTGAATGCAGAGTGGATGGAAGCGCTGGGTAACCCACAAGTTCCCCAGACGACTGACGAACTGTTGGAGCTGTTAAAGCGCTTCCGTGATGAGGATCCGAACAAGAACGGAAAGAGTGACGAACTCCCATTGTCGTTTACTAACGCAAAGAATGATTCACTGGCCATCGCGAGAACTTATATAATGCCAGCGTTCGGTGTGCTGGAGGATAGAGCTAATTTATCCCGTTTGCAGGTAACCGACGACACAGTGAACGCTGTGTTCTTGTCTGAAGGATACAAGGAATTCCTAAAGTATATGAAGACCCTGTATGATGAGAAGCTTCTCGACCCGGAAATCTTTACTCATACTGATCAACAACTGAAGGCCAAGGGGCAAGAAAATCGGATTGGCATGACGATGCATGCTGCACCGTTCTCCGTATTCAAGGTTGAAAAACCGGAGGATAATGAGAAATATCCATTGGTGATGCCATTGACGAGTGCTATAAATAGCGAGAAGCTGTTTACACCGCGTCCCAATATTACAATCGGTACCTTTGCCATTACAAAAAATAATCCACATCCAGAAGCGACAATGAGATGGGTAGACTACTTGTATACACCAGAAGGATTTATGCTTGGAAACCAAGGAATTGAAGGTGAGGCCTGGAAGTGGAAGGATGATAGCAAAAAGGAATGGGAAAGGATTACGCCAGAGGGAATGAACAAGGAGGAGTTCCGCGCCCAGAATACACCCGATATTGGTTCGACAATCCCGCTTCTGAAAAGCATGGAAATTAATTACAAACAAAACGATCCTGTTAATAACATTCTAAATGATCAAGCAAATAAATTGTCTGAATACGTGCAAGAAGCAATGCCGTTACTTTTTTTGTCGGAAGAGGAAGAAAATAGAGTGAATATTATAAAGAACGATTTGATGAACTACATTGCGCAGATGGAAGCAAAGTTTGTGCTAGGTAAGGCGAGTTTTGACGATTGGGATAATTATGTTTCCCTGCTGAAGAAAATGAGTGCGGATGAGTATGTGGAAATCTATCAAAAGGCATATGATCGGTGGAAAACAACAAAATAACATATAGGATTTGCATCATATCTTCTATTAAATTCAGCACCCACTTCCGTTGCGACCACATCTAGGCACAATGAAAGTGGGTCTCTTTTTTTATTTGACCAAGAGCGCTTTCATTTTTAGAGCATCACTCCCTGGAGGATCGCAAAAGAGTCGACTTTTAACAGATATTTCTTAAAGATGGAGTGAAGTGAGATGAATCCTAAACCATTAAACATCCTGTGGATTTCGTTAGAGGATACGAGTCCAAGGTTCGGCTGTTACGGAGATGCGGTTGCCCGTACGCCTCATATCGATCAGCTTTCAAGGGAAGGCTGCCGCTACCCAAATACGTTTGCTACTGCCGGCGTTTGTGCGCCTAGCCGTTGTTCGGTTATTACCGGGATGTATTCCAACTATATAGGCGGGCAGCATATGCGAACCACTCATACGAATCAGAATACTCCTGAATTGCCTACGCCTTATGAAATTGTTCCGCCATCTTATGTCAAAGTATTCTCGGAATACTTACGGGCACAGGGCTATTACTGTACTAATAATCTTAAAACCGATTATCAGTTTAAGCCGCCTTTAACGGCATGGGATGAATGTGGACCCGATGGACATTGGCGAAATCGCGGAGCTAATCAACCTTTTTTTGCGGTGTTTAATACCACCGTTACGCATGAGAGCAAGATGTGGCCTAGGGAAGGGGAAGAACTGAAGACAAATCCGGATGAAGTAGTGCTTCCTCCGTACTTGCCGGATACTCCACTTATACGTAAAGCTATATGCCGTCATTACGACAATCTATCATTAGCAGACGACTATGTTGGCGCTCTCTTGCAGCAGCTTGAAGAGGACGGCTTATTTGAAAATACAGTTGTCATGCTATGGAGCGATCATGGCGAAGGGCTCCCCAGAGCGAAGCGGTGGACATATGATGCGGGCATTCGAGTACCGCTGATTGTTCGCTGGCCAGGTCAAATTCAACCGGGGACTGTAAATGAACGACTAGTTAGCTTGGTGGATCTGGCTCCAACTGTGTTAGAACTTGCTGAACTTCAAATACCTGCACATCTCCAAGGCAGAAGCTTCCTTCGTGAGGAGGAAAGAAAATTCATTTATGCTACACGAGATCGTTACGATGAATCCTACGATATGGTGAGAGCAGTTCGGGATAAGCAATACAAATATATTCGAAATTATTTCCCTAATCAATCCTACCAGCTTTGGATTCCATATTTGAATCAACATCCTATTCAGAGGGAACTGTGGCAATTGTATGAAGAGGGGAAGTTACAAGGTTTGGCCGCACAATTCTTCGGGAGTGGAAGACCGGTTGAAGAACTGTATGAGTGTGAAGCAGATCCTTATGAACAGTATAATCTGGCCTGTAACCCGGACTATACAAAGGTACTTGATACAATGAGAGAGGCACTGGAGCAATGGAGAATGAAATATGATCGCCTAGGCGAAGTGCCTGAGACGGAAATGATCGCGCAGATGTGGCCGTCAGGCAAACAGCCGCAAACGGCAAAACCAAGATTTGTGATCATTAATAGAGGGATTTGCTCTTCAGAGCTCCTTGAGGCAGGGAAGGTAGCAAGACCAGCATTTGTTCAACTGCATTGCAGTACGCAAGGAGCTTCTATTGCATTTAAGCTCGATGATAATACTGATGCACCCTGGAGCTTATATACAGGAGAAATTCGTATAACCGAAGGCGCTGCAAAGCTTCGTGCAAGAGCGATACGCATTGGTTATCTGGAGAGTGTTGAGACAGTGCTGGAGTTCATCGGATAATTCTTCAACTTGCTAATTTAAGAACGTTTAGATCAGCGTTATCATTAATGCTGGCCGTAGTATTTCTGTGAACAGAAAATATTTTACATCTTTTTGAAGGTATCATCCGGCATGGGGTATTCATGAATTTTCCTTCAAATCATATTAAGGAGAATGCCTTGTGAACAGACAACGAATGCAGAGCGTAACTATACCCTGGTTTCTTTCCTATGTCGTTGTGCTCCTGCTTCCAATGGTCGTTAGTCTTTTCGTGTATCGAGAATATTCGATATCATTAAAAAATGAAACGAGAGTAGCATATTCGTCCTTGCTTATGCAGCTGCAAGAAGCAGTCGACAATGATTTGAAAAGTATGAAGCGTTTGAGCCATCAGCTCACCTGGGATAATGCCATTCAAAGCATATCAAGCGATTTGACTAGCAATATGCCCCAAAAGGGCCTCAGCTATGAATTATTTATGCTTGCCCAGAACTTGACGCAGTACAAGTCCTCTTATTCAGATATTGATCAGTTCTATATTTATCTCACAAGCCCCGCTCAAGCAGTTGTTTTTCCAGGAGTTGTAAATGAACCGTATATGGCTTATCAATTTGTTCATATGAACGAGAAATATTCTTATCAAGCTTGGATGGACAGAATGATAAATAATACGAAACCGGGCTTGATCACCTTGCCGGGATCAGGAGGCAAACCTGCGATTGCTTACTTGCAAAGTTTTAAGGGTGTCCATAACAATGGGCCAACTGGGATTAGTGTTGTCATGATCGACCAGTCCAGAATTCTGTCTGTCATTCACAAGGTTCAGTTATTTAACCAAGGAAAAGTATTCATTATTAATAATAATGATGAAATTTTGGTGGCCAGTGATGATGGTTCTTCTGAGGATTTGCTTAATGCAATGAGACTAGAGCAGCTATCCTCTCATTCAGGCTATACCAGTTTCGAAAGCAACGGAAAAAAGTTTGAGATGATCTACCTTCAATCTTCAGCTACTCAAACCAAATATATTTCCATAGTGCCAAGCCAAGTTTTATGGGAGAAGGCAGAAAAGGTTCGAAACATAACTTATGTGAGCTTAGTGGTAAGCATTTTAGTTGGAGTTATGCTATCTCTGCTGCTCTTGAAAAAAAATTACGGACCGATTCGTCGTTTACTCCAAAAAGTTACGGAACAAGAGGGACCGTCAATATTTCAACGCAAAGGAAATGAGTTCACCTATATAGAACAGACGTTAAATCAAACTTATCTAAAAATGGAAGAGATGCTGAATGATAGAAAGCATCATCATTACGTGCTTCGCTCTTACTTTATATCAAAGCTGCTTAAAGGTAAGTTGGATTCCAAGCTGCAAATTGAGGAGGCTATAACGGCATATGATATTGCTTTTAAAAGTGATGACTTTGCAGTGATGCTATTACGTGTGGAAGAAGCAGAAGACTTCTATCGGAGAGTCGAATGGTTGAAGCCACATGAGAAACAGCAGATGCTTCAATTTATTATATCGAATGTTGTGGAGGAATTGACCAAACAGAGGCACATGGGATTCGTAGTGGAAGTCGACGATTTATTCGCATGCTTAATAAATCTCTCCTCATCTGCAATCGAGCCAATGGATGAACTTATGCAGCTAGCAGAAGAAGCACAAGGCTTCCTACACCGCTCGTACCAGATCAACATGACAATATCCATTAGTTTGATTCACAGCTCTCTAAGCGGAATTCATCAAGCATATCTCAACGCGCTAGATGCAATGGAGTATAAGCTGGTGATGGGGAGGAGAGAGATCATCAGATACGACAAGATTTGTTATGAACCACAGATGGACCAGCATAGAACCTATCATTATCCTCTTGTTGTTGAACAGAAGCTCATGAATGCGGTGAAGACAGGTAATTCAGAGATAGCAGTACGTACACTTAATGAGGTTATAGAACAGAACTTCTCCAATCGAAATCAATCTCTCCCTCTAGTAAAATGTCTAATGGTCGATCTAGTTTGCACATTAGTGAAGACAATCAATGAGAATGATTATGTGGAGGAGCCGCAGCTGGATATGACAAGCATTATTGACACGTTGATAAGAAGCGAGACCGTTCATGATATGAAGGAACAGCTTATTCTATTGGTCAGAAAGGTGTGCGAGTATACCTTCGAGAGACGTGAAAGCCAAATTACTGAAGGTCGACAGCGGGCAGTGCAGGAGCTCGTTCATGAAGTAATTATGTATATTGAAGCCAACGTGAGCAATGTCAACTTAAATGTATCTATGATTGGCGAGAAGGTACAAATGAGTCCTTCCTACGTGTCAAGGCTGTTTAAGCAGCATACGGGAGAAGGGATACTCGAATATTTGAACAACTATCGTGTGAAGCAAGCCAAAGAGTTGATCGAAGATCATCAGATAGGAATTAAAGAAGTGGCGGAAAAGGTGGGTTATTCAGACGCGACTACCTTTATAAGGATTTTTAAGAAGTATGAGGGGGTTACACCTGGTAAGTACAGAGATTCGTTAGAAAGATAATGGTCTCCTCAATCATTCTGGATTTTGCTGATGAAATAGCGAAAAAGTCCTCTTACATTTTAGATTTTGTAAATGATTTTGCTCAAATAGTCGATATACGACTGCGAAATCGCACACTTATAATTAAGCCGAGGAGTTGTAAAACACTTCTACATAAAAAACGGGAGGTTGATGGTTACGGTGAGAAAGACAAAAAAAAGCTTGTTGGCTGTATTGCTTACAGTATTCATGATTCTGGTCAGTTTAACAACAGCGTGCTCCAGCAATACCGAGGAGGCAGAGCAGAACTCAGCAAAGCAAGGCGAGGCTTCTCAAAAATCAAATGAAGCGACAACATATCCGATCCAAACGGACAAGAAACTTACGTATTGGGCAGGCCTTAACTCAAATCTTGCGGGAATTAAATCATCATTAGATGAGGTTCCCTTCTTTCAGGAATGGCAAAAAAGAACGGGAGTTCCACTAACCTTCATTTCACCAACGGCAGGTCAACAAAATGAGGCGCTCAATGTGATGCTGGCTTCTGGCGAATTGCCTGATGTTATCGAACACTCCTGGATTAATTTCCCCGGGGGACCGGAGAAAGCAATCAAAGACGGTTACATTCTGAAGCTGAACGACTTGATAGATCAACATGCACCGAATTATAAAAAATATTTACAGGATCATCCAGAAGTCGATCGCATGGTGAAGACGGATACGGGGAGTTATTTTGGATTTCCGTTTATTCGCGGAGATGAATCTCTGCTCGTATTTCAAGGACCCATCGTTCGTCAAGACTGGCTGGATGAGCTTGGCCTTGAAATGCCAACGACCATTGATGAATGGTATACCGTTTTGAAGGCCTTCAAAGAGAAGAAAGGGGCTTCTGCACCACTATCGTTTTTAAGTGATGGGCGGCTGGCAGCTTTATCAAATGGTGCTTTCATTGGAGCATACGGCATTAATCTAGGCTTTTACTTGGATAATGGACAAATTAAGTACGGTCCCGCTGAGCCGCAATACAAAGAGTTTCTAGATACAATGAGCAAATGGTATGCTGAAGGATTGTTAGACAAGAATATTGCAACAACAGATTCCAAGACATTAGATGCCAATATCATCACCGGCGCAACGGGTGTATCCATCGGTAATGCTGGATCAAATCTAGGGAAATGGACACCGCTCCTTAGTGAGCAGAACCCAAAAGCGGTACTGGCCCCGGCGCCTTACCCTGTGCTGAACAAAGGAGATGTACCTAGATTTGGTCAATATGATAATCCGTTTGCTGTTAATGGCACTGCTGCAATTACCTCAACATCCAAAGATCCGGAGCTAGCTGTAAAGATGCTTGATTACGCTTACAGTGAAGAAGGGCATATGCTCTTTAACTTTGGAATTGAAGGCGTCAGCTATACCATGGAAAACGGGTATCCTACCTATACAGATTTAATGATGAAAAACCCGGATAAGCTAGCTCCTGCCCAAGCATTATCGCTGTATATTCGCGGTAATTATTTCGGTCCTTTCGTCCAAGACAAACGTTATAGTGAACAATACAATGTGCTGCCGTCACAAAAAGATGCCATTCAGGTGTGGAAGACGGAAGCAAAGTCAACAAAGTTGCCTCCAATTACGGCAACGCCGGAGGAAAGTACAGAACTAGCAAAAATCATGACAGATGTTGATACTCTTGTGAACGAAATGACACTCAAAATTATATTGGGAAGTGAGCCATTATCCAGCTATGAATCATACATGGAGAGACTGAGCACGCTAAACTTTGACAGAGCTATTGAAATCCAAGAGGCGGCCTTGGAACGTTTTAATAAACGTTAATGTATAACACAGTGGCATAGAGTTCCTTGGTAGTCTATGCCACTACTATTTTGCAGATGAGGGGCGATCGTATGAGGCCAATAGCAACCCCGCGGAGTTCTCAGAAACCTGTTAAGAGCAACAAATACGTCTTAAATCGTCTCTTGAAAGATTTAGCACTTAACAAATACTTATATATCATGATGATCCCTGTAATAGCGTATTATGTAATTTTTCAATATGGTCCTATGTACGGAGCGATTATAGCTTTCAAGGACTACTCTCCCATGAAAGGGGTTATGGACAGTGAATGGGTCGGACTGGCACATTTTCAATCTTTTTTTGAAAGCTACTATTTCTGGCGAATCCTGAAAAACACTCTAATACTGAGCTTGTATTCCCTCTGTTTTGAATTTCCGGCTCCAATCATACTCGCTTTATTGATCAATGAAGTCAGAAATAAAAGATTTAAATCCATCGTACAATCCGTTACCTATATGCCCCATTTTATTTCCCTAATCGTTATATGTGGGATAATTAAAGATTTCACAAATAGTGGGGGGTTGATCAATACCTTCATTACTTATCTGGGCGGAGACGGGCAGGCAATGCTTCAAAAGCCAGAGCTCTTTCGAAGCATCTATATCATATCTGACATTTGGCAAGGCATGGGATGGACGTCCATAATCTATTTAGCAGCGCTCATGAATGTAGACCAAGAGCAATTTGAAGCGGCGCGAATTGATGGAGCAGGCAGGTTAAGGCAAATATGGAACATATCTATTCCAGGGATATTGCCCACGATTATCATTATGCTAATTCTTCGTATTGGCAATTTGCTGAGTGTAGGATTTGAGAAAATTATTCTGTTATATAATCCTGCCATTTATGATACAGCCGATGTAATCTCCACATTTGTATATCGTAAAGGATTGCTGGAATTTGGTTGGAGCTACAGCGCAGCTGTCGGATTGTTTAATTCCGTTGTCAATCTGATCTTGTTGGTTCTAGCCAATCGTCTTAGTAAAAAGTTTAGTGAAAATAGCCTATGGTAATGGAGGGGCAGCATGAAAACAAAAAAATCTGGACTGGAACGGACGTTTGATATTTGCTTATATGCGGTCTTGTCGATTTTGGTTTTAATCACTTTGTACCCTCTTATCTTCGTGGCATTTGCATCGATCAGTGATGCAGCATATGTTGTTGCTCATAAAGGCGTTTTATGGAGACCAGTCGGTATAAATTTTGAAGCTTACAAAAGCGTCTTTGGTAATAAGGCGATCTGGAGCGGATACAAAAACACATTATTCATTATTGTGTTTGGCGTGATCTTAAATTTGTTCATGACATCGCTGGGAGCATATGTGTTGTCACGTAAAAACGTGATGTTGAATAAACCAATTATGATATTCATCATCATTACTATGTTTTTTAATGGTGGACTTATCCCTTTCTATTTAATTGTAAAAGGGGTAGGGCTGCTTGATACGCTATGGGCTCCGATTGTTCCATTCGCAATTAATACATTTAATCTGATTATCTTAAGAACCTCATTTCAATCTATACCTGAAAGCTTGGAGGAAGCTGCTAAGATAGATGGAGCTAATCACTTTGTCATTTTGTTCCGTATTATTCTTCCCCTGTCCATGCCGATTATGGCGGTGATGACGCTCTATTACGCTGTAGACAAATGGAATGGATGGTTTTATTCGTCTATCTTTATCAGTGATAGAGATCTATTCCCGTTACAACTCGTGATTAGAGAGATTTTGATTTCAAACTCGACTGAAGGGATGTCATCTGGCGGCTCAGGCAATGATTTATACCAAATTGGGGAAACGATCAAGTATGCAACAATTATGGTTTCCACGCTGCCTATATTAATGGTTTATCCATATTTGCAACGTTATTTTGTTAAGGGAGTTATGGTTGGATCTATAAAAGGGTAGTCTCGCTGCCAAGAGGAGGATGTTCAAATGAATCAAACAGTTTGGTTCGATCAAGCTTGGGCCCAGACAGTGGAAAAGGTGAACAGGACAAGTAAGCGAATAGGGGTATCCTATCCGCATCTCTCTATTGACGGAACTTATGATAACAATAAGAGCTTCTGGACCAAAGGCTTCTGGCCCGGTATGTTATGGCAGATTTATAAAGAGACGAAGGATGAGCGACTGAAAGCAATTGCAATTGCAATAGAAGATCAGCTTGACGAAGTATTAAACGGATTCTACGTCCTGCACCATGATGTAGGTTTTGTATGGAGTTTAACTTCAGTGGCGCAGTATAAACTGTTGAATCATGAACCCTCCAAGCGAAGAGCACTTACCGCTGCAAGTCATCTCGCGGGGCGTTTTAATCTGAAAGGTGGCTTCATTCGAGCATGGAATGACCAGCAAGGTGGTGGTATTGACAACCGGGGATGGGTCATTATTGATTGTATGATGAATCTTCCAATCCTCTATTGGGCATCGGAAGAAACAGGTGATCCGAGGTTCAAGCATATTGCGATCGCTCATGCAGACACCGTGCTGAGGGAGCATATTCGTGAGGACGGCTCCGTTCACCACATCGTATGCTTTGATCCAGTCACCGGGGAGAGAGTAGGAGCGATGGGGGGGCAGGGCTATTCAACTGATTCAGCGTGGTCGAGAGGAGCGTCATGGGCGATTCACGGATTCGCTTTGTCTTACCGGTACACAGGTGAGCAAAGATATCTGCAGGCTGCGAAGAAAGCTGCGCATTATTTTATCGCCTGTTTGCCTGAGGACCATATTCCTTACTGGGATTTACGCGCGCCGCTTGAAGAGAATATGCCGAGAGATACTACAGCTGCAGCTTGTGCGGCCAGCGGATTGATTGAAATTAGCAGATCTGTGCCCGAGCAGGAGAAGACTTTCTATCTCGAATGGGCGAAGCGAATTGTGAAGTCGCTCTATGAGAATTATGGAGCCTGGGATATGGAAGAGGAGGCGTTGCTAGTTAAGGGCACATCCCATTACCCTGCTGGAATTGGTATCAATACGCCGATTATTTACGGAGACTACTTCTTTGTGGAGGCATTATCAAAGCTTAAGGGGAACACTGAGCTGTTCTGGTAAAAATAAGCATCACTAAGCACACGAGTCTTTTAAGCATGTAAGCTTAGCTATGTTATTAAAGTTTCTTTGTTCCATGGGTACTAATGCTGTCAAAGTTGAAATCCTGAGTGTAAACGAGAAAACAGGTGAAAACATAACTTTATTGTAGGAGGGAATCTAATGTATACGATGAGGAGCCTAAGAAGAAAGGGGTTAAATTTAATGGTAGGATTTATGATTATCGCTAGTTTGTCACTGGTAGCGTGTTCGGGCTTAGTGGAAGCTGCAGTATATACAGGAGAAAAGCCGAACCGCACAGTACAATTTACTGTAAGTGAACTCTTAGAGCAAAATACAGTATTATATGCACCGCTTGATAAGGTGCTCGAAGGTTTTGGATATACCTCAAGTCTAGATGAAAAATCCAAAAAAGTTAGTATCACTGCTGGTCGGAAAAGTATAGAGATGAAGCTCGGAGAGCCATTTGGATATTTAAACAGTCTGGAAATCTCTCTCCAGAAGCCAGCCCTAACAGTTGATGGTGTTGTATATGTACCTCTTACATTTTTCTCTGACATTTTGAATCTTGAGGTAAATGTAAAAGATCCAATAATTAATATTTCTGAGCAAAAAGAAAAAAATATAAGCAGGACAGGTAAGCTCATTTACTATAACGAAGCTTTGATGGATAAATCAAGAGAAAATTTACTCAGAGGTGTAAAGTCTTACGTTGCCGCATTTGACAAAATTCAAACCGATGCTGAAAAATTTATGAATGCACCCCTTAACCCAGTAACTAAGAAAACTCTATTACCGCCAAGCAAGGATAAGCATGATTATATCAGTACCGCGCCATACTTCTGGCCAGATCCAGCGAAGCCTGATGGACTCCCATGGATACCCAAAGATGGTCAGGTGAATCCTGCTTCAAGAGGAGATGATACAGACTTTACTCGTACAAGCGAAATGTTTCATGGCATTGGAAATTTAACTCTTAGCTATTATTTTACAGAGGATCCTAAGTACCTTGATAAAGCTTATGAGGTCATTAAGGTATGGTTTATAAATGAAGAAACAAAAATGAATCCACACATAAAGTATGGTCAGAGTGTCCCCGGAGGTGTAGATGGAAGACCTCTGGGTGTAATTGAATGGACCTCTATTGTTGATATTGTTACTGCAATGCAGATGCTTGAAAAGCAGGACATGATATCTAAGGATGATGTTGATGCAGTGATAGACTGGTTTACAGCGTATGCATCCTGGCTCACAAGAAGCGATATGGGAATTCAAGAAAAGCAACAGCATAATAATCATGGCTCTGTTTATGATTATCAGTTAGCGGGAATTTTATTGTATTTAAACAACTATAAGGATGCGGTTCAACTATTCGAAGAGGCTAAGGTCGAAAGAATTGAGGATTATATTGAGCCAGACGGAAGCCTGCCATATGAACTTAGGAGAACCAAGTCAGTTAATTACCAAAACACTTGCTTGTGGCCATTGATACAAGTTGCTGAGATCGCAGAACGTTTTACAGAGGTAGATCTTTGGAATTATACATCAGACAAAGGAGTGTCTTTAGGCAAAGCTTTCGAAAATCTTGCTCCATATGCAAAGAGTGAAAAAGAGTGGAAATGGGAGCAAATTCAGGATTCAGCAGAAATTAAAATGGCCACAATGATAAGACCTCTTTTCCTTAAAACAAGTAACATATTTCATTATCCTATTGATGGCATACTAGATCAGTCTATTATGGTATCAGCTGAGGATATTTTAAAATACAACATTCAGGGAAATGATAAAGGGATCCTCTCCGCTACGTTTATTCTTCAACCTACAGCAGAGGAGTCGACCATAAGAATAAACTGGATGGTTCAGAAAACAGGAGTTACAAAATATGTACTCTACCGAAAAGATTCTGAAGATGAAATGTATTCAGAATTGATAAAAATTAATTCTTCAAATTTAAAACAATATGTAGACAAAAAGGATCTTGAATATGGAAAAACATATTATTATAAGATTCAGGCATTAGATGAACACGATGTTATTATTGATGAGCTTGAGTCAAATGAAATCAAGTTCTCAAGTAAATGGATTGATTTGAAAGGAAAATTGGTTAATGCACTTGCTGGTGAGAAAATTACAATAAATCTTTATAAATGCGAAAAAATACCTTACTTCATTTTTAATACCATTAAAGGAAAGGATATTGAATTTTTGATCAAGACAGATAGTGAGATTGCAGGAGCTGGTGTTTCATGGGTTATAAATGGCACTTCAATAGAAAAATCTATTACAGCAGACATACTTTTTGATGTAACCAATAAGTTTTCTCTTGTTCCTAATGAAAACATGACAAAGCTCCCAAAAGGTGCAAAAACATATATGAAGCTTGGTAGAGTTCATACTTCACCATTCGGTTTTCAAGCGAAACTCCATGTAAATGTTGGTGCGAAATATGCGAATGATGTGGCTAAATTATATGCTTTTGGAGCCCAGGGAGTAGTTGAAGTGCATTCTGGTGTCGAGATTAGCCAAGATGGCAGCGTCGTATTTGATAATATAAGTACACCAGATTATGTTATTGCAATTTATGGTGCGGATACTACCGCGCCGGTTACGACGGATAATGTACCAGCGGGCTGGTCTAACACTGATGTGACGGTAAAGCTGATCGCAACAGATGAGGAGACCGGTATTGCAACAACGTATTATTCTATTAATGGAAGCGAACCGTCAACAGGCTCGACGATATCATTTGAAAGCGAAGGAGTTCATATCTTGCAATATTGGAGCGTCGATCACGCAGGTAATCAGGAAGATGTGAAAACTACGCTTATTCGAATCGATAAAACAGCCCCGACGTTAGAGATTGTTTTATCCAAAAAGGTGCTGTGGCCGCCGAACCATCGTATGCTTCCAGTAAAAGCTACCATTAGTGCACAGGACTCGCTTTCAGACGTGAACGTCGTCCTCCAATCCATTACCAGTAATGAGCCAGACGATGGTTTGGGCGACGGGGATAGGCAGAACGATATTCAAGAAGCAGAATGGAATACGTATGATCTTGAGTTCATGCTCCGTGCGGAACGGTCGGGCACAGGAACAGGCAGAACCTACACGGTTACTTATCTTGCCACCGATGAGGCTGGTAACCAAGCCACTGCTTCGGTAGAGGTGAGAGTTCCTCATTCGGTATCTATTGAGAAGAAATAAGTAATTCATTAGGATTAAAGCCATGGAATATATAGCGAGAATCATAGTGGAGATATATTAATACAGGGGGGTGTCTCGAAGTCCAATGTGACTAAAGGGCACCCCATTCTTTAATGTTCAACAGATGAGGAAGTTCTAGAATGTCCATGACAGTTTATCATAGCAAGTGGTCATCCGACCACACCAACCCTACCTTAATAAATGAACGATGGAGGAATGAACATTGACAAAACATGACAGTCGTCCCAATTTGTTGTTTGTATTTTCTGATCAACACCGATGGTGTGATATAGGCTGTTACGGAAACGATCAAGTGATAACACCTAATTTAGATGCGTTCTCAAAAAAGGCAACACAAGTGGAAAACTGTATTGCTAATTGTCCTGTTTGTGTACCTTCAAGAGGTATAATGCTGACAGGAATGTATCCACTTCAGCACGGTGCTGCTGGAAATGACTTGCCAATGTATGACAATGTGGAAACGATGGGGAATGTCTTGTTGAACCATGGATATACGACAGGATATATTGGGAAGTGGCATTTAGCAGGCATTCCACGAGATCAGTTCATTCCAGCAGGCACACGACGGTTTGGATTTCAAGAATGGAAGGTTGCAAACTGTACGCATAATTATTTGAATGCTTATTACGATGACGAGGAAAATAAGCGCCATCCGATTCAAGGATACGATGCGATCGAACAGACAAACCTCGCTCTTGATTTTATTGAGCGACATCATGACAAGTCGTGGGGGTTGGTTCTGTCTTGGGGACCCCCACATGATCCATATCACGCAGTTCCAAAATCATTTTTGGATAAATATGAACAAACTGAAATTAGAATGCGACCGAATGTAACCGATCAATCCGTCCAAATTAAAGATAAATTGTACTTGAGTAAAAAACAAATAAAGGAAAATATTAAGGGGTATTATGCTCATATTTCCGCACTTGACGAGCAGTTTGGTCGTCTGATTCGTAAACTGGAGCATACTGGCCAACTTAGCAATACCATTATTGTGTATACGAGTGATCACGGCGATATGTTGGGCAGCCAAGGGATGACAAATAAACAACTACCATATGAAGAATCGATCAAAGTACCGCTGCTTGTTTACTGGCAAGGGAAAACTATTCCAATGAAACGTGAAGAATTGATAGGATTAGTTGATCTTCCTGTTAGTATACTGGGAATGATGGGTTTAGAATTTAAGGACAGTACTGTTGTAGGTCAAGACTTACATGGATTGTTTATAGACCCTAATGCAAAAGGACGGGATTATTGTTATATATTTGAGCTTACGGCATGTCACCAAGCGACAAACCGCGGAACGCTTGAATGGAGAGGGATACGAACTGATCGATACACCTTTGCAAAACATGTTTATGATCCTGCAGGCTGGTTGCTGTTCGATAACGTCGCGGACCCTTACCAGTTAAACAACGTTGTGAACGAACCGGCACTGATAGAGATTCGAGATGAATTGGAGGCTAAGCTTAAACAGGAAGTTACCATTCATGATTATATGCTACCGTGGAAAGAAATAGTCGGTAGAGTGGGCTTGAAAGAAAGATGGGAAGAAAGTGAATTGTATTTTCAAGCGATACAGATGAATAAAAGTCTAATGCCCCCCATTGTCAAAACACAATAATTCTGAAAAAATTAAATTATGTCCTCCTTCGACTGGAAGCCGACGCATCATTGTGCTATGGCCATTGGCCACCAGGCGAGTCTGTTTGAATTGCGATTCATTTGCTCAACGCTTCTTTGTGGAAAGTCCTTCAATGGCAGGAATAAAAAATTAATGAGTATACATGGTCTGGTACATGTATATAACGAGTTTGGAGAGAAGCCGATTTGAGATATAGAGTAGAAGATGTCAGGTGCGAGTACCAAAGAAACCCTGTGGGATTAGATGTGAAAAAACCTCGATTCAGTTGGAAGGTTTGGTCCGACGATCGGAATATCATGCAGGCGGCCTACCAAGTTCAAGTTTCGGACAACAGTTTACACTTCTCGGACATCGTGTGGGATACGGGGAAGATGGAAACTGATCAATCCGTTCATGTTGAATATGCAGGTCCTGAATTGCATTCTCGAACTAGATATTATTATCGTGTAAGAGTGTGGATTGATCGTTCGTTGGTTTCTGAATGGAGCGAAGTGAATTGTTGGGAAACGGGATTGCTGAGTGAAGAGAACTGGTCTGCCCGTTGGATTACGGGTGATGTTGCACGTAATGATGCCAATCAAGATGCATGTCTTATGCTACGAAGTAAATTCTCGCTAAAGGGGAATGTGAAAAGAGCGCGGTTGTATGCCACTGCTCTAGGCTTGTATGAGCTTTACCTTAACGGGAGGAGAGTAGGGGATTGGCACTTTACACCAGGGTGGACCTCATATAACAAGCGACTACAATATCAGACGTATGATGTAACTGAACTTCTGCATGCAGATATGAATGCCATAGGTGCCCTTATAGGAGGGGGCTGGTACAAAGGGAATCTGGCCTATCGAGATCAGCGAAATATATATGGCAACGAATCTGCGCTAATGTGCCAGTTGCATATTACCTATGCAGATGACACTGAAGAGATGATTTTATCGGATGAACACTGGAGGTCGGCAACTGGACCGATAATCATGTCTGAAATATATCATGGTGAAACCTACGATGCGCGATTAGAGAAAAACGGCTGGAATCTAGCTGATTTTAACGATGCAGACTGGTCGGGAATAAGGGTGGTCGATCATTCTTATGAGACACTGATTGCTCAAGAGAACATGCCTACACGGATAATACAAGAGATTAAGCCCGTCTCATTAATACAAACGCCTTTAGGCGAGACGGTATTGGACATAGGTCAAAACATGGTAGGCTGGATGCATTTCAGAGTGAGCGGCGAGCGTGGCAGGAGAATTACATTACAGCACGCGGAAGTCCTTGATCAAAATGGAAATTTTTATATGGGTAATTTAAGAAGCGCAAAACAAACGATTAATTATGTGTTAAAGGGGGGTGAAGAAGAGGAGTTTGAACCCCGGTTTTCTTTCCAAGGCTTTCGATATGTGAAGGTTGAGGGATGGCCTGGGGATCTCGATCTCAGTACATTCACCGCCAAAGTGATACACACAGATAATGAGATTACAGGGATGTTCGAGTGCTCGGATCAAATGATTAATAAATTGCAACAAAACATAGTTTGGGGTCAGAAGGGTAACTTTCTTGACGTTCCAACCGATTGCCCGCAAAGAGATGAAAGGCTGGGCTGGACAGGAGACGCTCATGTATTTATGAGAACCGCTTCCTACAACATGAATACAGCGTTATTCTTCACAAAGTGGCTGCGAGATCTGAAGGCAGATCAGTTGCCAAACGGTGGCGTGCCTCATGTAATTCCTCATGTGCTGCGTGCTGAGGATCACTCCTCTTCAGCCTGGGGGGATGCGGCGGTTATATGTCCATGGACACTTTATCTATGCTATGGAGATAGAAGAATATTAGAGCAACAATACGATAGTATGAAGGCATGGGTGGAGTATATACGCTATCAAGGGGAAAATGAATACCTTTGGAATACAGGGTTCCACTTTGGGGATTGGCTTGGCTTAGACGCAAAAGAAAACAGTTATGAGGGAGCGACTCCCAAAGATCTCATAGCGACAATTTTTTACGCGTATTCAACGCATTTGCTGAAAGAAACAGCTATGGTCTTGAATCGTTCTGAGGATGCGGCAAAGTATGAACAGTTGCACCAACATATTATGGATGAATTTAACAACGTGTTCATTTCGCCCAATGGCAGGTTAATTTCAAACACCCAAACTGCACATGTGTTGGCTCTCATGTTTGATGTTGTTAAAGTGAAGGATCGTCAAAGAGTTGCTGACGCATTGGCTCAGTTAATTATTGAAAATAATGTTCATCTAACTACAGGCTTTGTCGGGACGCCTTATTTATGTCATGTATTGTCAAGGTTCGGCTATGATCATCTAGCTTACCAATTAGTGTTCCAAAAGGAATTTCCTTCGTGGCTGTATGCCATTACTAAAGGAGCTACTACGATTTGGGAGCATTGGGACGGAATCAAAGAGGATGGTTCCTTCTGGAGTGATGATATGAATTCGTTTAATCACTATGCTTATGGAGCCGTTGGAGACTGGCTATATCGGACAGTGGCTGGAATCGACACAGCAACAAGTCAGCCGGGCTACAAACATATCATCATAAATCCAACCTTTGGATCAGAGCTGAATTGGGTGAAAGCTAGCTATGAAAGCCTGTATGGTACCATTCGCTCGGAGTGGAGCAAGCAGGAGAACGGTATGGAGATTAATATTGCTATACCGCCCAATACAACTGCACAGGTAATCTTTAAGGGAATAAATAGAGTTGAGCAATTAGAAGAAGGAGGCTCGATACTGCCAATTATGGGGGGCTTGTTGAGCTGGGACTGTTGTGAGGACCATGTTGCATTACACTTAGGATCAGGAAACTATAGCTTTAGATATAAGGGAGATGATTGACTTGAGGCCGAACATTATTTTTTTGATGACTGACCAACAGAGATGGGACTGTATTGGAAGATATAATAAGCATATTCAGACGCCAAATATTGACCGGTTGGCAGACGCGGGGATTGTTTATAGTCAAGCCGTATGCCAGGCGCCGATGTGCGTCCCAAGCCGTTATTCCATGATGTATGGTATGTATCCCTCTCAGCTTGGGGTTCGCGCAAATTGTGATGGCATTACGAATGAAGAACTGCTGCCTGCTGACCCGCTACCGGAGCTCATGAGGAAAGCCGGCTATCAAACTGCAGGGTTTGGCAAAACCCATTGGAATCATAATGCTGAGGGAGTCTCCGAGCCTTCGGCCAGAGGTTTCGAACATCGGGCTATTGGGTTATCTCGTGCGGACGGCCACTACGAGCAAGGTGCGATCATGATGGGGGATACACATCCTGAGCGGCTGGAGACCTACATGGATGAAACCAAGAATTTTGGCGCAGGCGAAGAGAATGAGAATGGTTATATCGGCTCTACTAGCAAAATTCCAATGAACCATCATCGGGACGGTTGGGTAGCGGAGCAATGTTTGCAGTTTATTGATGAGGACCGGATTGAATCGGAACGGCCGTTGTTCCTATATTTATCATTCTTGAAGCCTCATGCTGGATATAATGTTCCTAAAGAATTTGAAAATTTGTATCGGATAGAAGACATACCCGACATTCAACAGCCTCCTTGGGAGATGGAAGAGGATACGCATCTAGCGGCAACGGATGCTCTTAATCGGGAAAGCCTTGAGGATTATCGCCAGAAGCGAATAGTCTGGGAAGCGATGAGCCCATTGGAACGCCGTCGCTCTACGTTGCGGTATTGGGCGAATTGCTCATGGCTGGATCATTATTTTGGTCAAGTGCTAGACCGATTGCGGGAGCGGGGCGTGCTGGATAATGCGCTGATCGTCTTCTGTTCGGATCACGGTGAGATGTTCAGTGAACGGCGATATCGTTTTTCGAAATATTGCCTATATGACAGCAGTGTGCGCGTGCCACTCATTTTATCCGGTTCTACAATTCCCCAGTACAAACGAGGGACCACTAATGACCGTCCGGTTGAGTTGATCGATCTCGTGCCTACGTTGTCCAACATTGCGGGCTTGCAACGGAATCCGATGCTGCCGGGACTTGATCTGTTAGGTGATGTGGTACGAAAAGGCGCTTTTTGCGAATTTCACGGGAAAGGCGTACCGGTCCATGCCGCTCCGGCCTATATGTGGAGAACAAAGGAATGGAAGCTGATTTTGTACCTGGAAGGAGCAGTGGGCAATGATGGGGCGCATCATCAGGACATACTCGGAGAACTTTATGATCTGGGAGAAGATCCAAACGAGTGGAATAATTTATACTATAATGATGGATATACTGGAATTCGAGAGCAGCTGAAAACAGAGCTGTTGATGCATCTGGCAATAGCTTGGGCGAAGGCACCCGTGTTTTATGGTAGGAGAGGTTTGATAGGATTAGAGCGATTTGAGACATGCCGAAAGGAATTGGGATAGGGTGGAATTTTATAAAGAATTAAAGGAGCAGTTCACGTCGTTTGTCTCCACCACGAAGTATATATCCGTTGTTGTGGTTGCATGGTGACCCTCGGGAGACAGACTCTGTAATTCGTCAGGAGATTGCCACCATGGACGAAGGGGGAAGCGCGGGATTCATCATTGAATCCCGTCCACATGCTGACTACTTAGGAGAGGGTTGGTGGAGAGATCTTGACATATCTGTCTGGACGAAGCGCATGGTATGTCCCGCACGCCTTTTCTCCACTTAGGATTTCCAGACAAAAAAGGGACTTCAACCCAAAATGGAGAAGTTTTCAAGTGACGAAACAAGCGCCGGTCCATGTCCATGACGGGGAAATGGCTCCAGATTTAATCAAGACCGTAACGGCCGAAAACGACGTGCAATTCTTTATGCTTGATGCGGGCTACGACCAAAAGAAGGCGAAAAAACTTCGCTGCCCTCACGCCACCGGTAAAGTCGATTGTCCGCTCGGGATGACCGCTTATTCCTCTTCCAATTACGGTATGGTCGTGAAGATCGATGTAAAAGACGACCTGAAACGGTACAGCAGTCCACACCGAGATACCAAGCGTTGAAAGGAACTTTACAACAAACGTACCCGCGTGGAACGATACAACTCCAGAATGAAAACCCACCTTACCGCAGACAGTTTGCATGTCTGGGGGATTCAAAAAGTGACGACTTACCAGTATCTCAACGCGATTGTGCTGCTCGTCTCTGCGCTTTCTGTAGCAGGTAAGAAGAACAAAACAGCAACTTAAAAAATGTAAACGGAAAAATTATGCAGGTCTTTACATTTTTAGAATAAAGCCACCGGATCCGCTTTGATCCGAGTGAATCCTGCTGACTTTACGTCAGAATAGAATTATGCAAAATGCTCAAGTATGTGATTCAAAAAAGAATGGATTAGGCATGTGAATTGTTAGTTTCTTCTCATTATAAGGTCTATGAAATTGCTGAACGGGTTGGATACACAGATAAAAAACATTTCAGTAAGCTATTTACTACCTATCAGAAATTTAATCCGAGAGAATATAGAAGAAAGCATCAAGTTGAATTGCGCAAATAAAGCTCCATAAAGGAAGTGCTTGTATGCAGAGCGATAATACTCCTGTGATCAAGAAGCTGATACATCATTCTCCAAGCGAGCTGGCTAAGCAGCTTCCGTGTTATGTGAACGCTATGGGGTGGAGGGTGTATGGAGCTGACATGGCTAACGAGAGGAAAACAGGGGAGTTTTACGACTTTCAAATTCAGTACGTTCTGAAGGGCAAGGGATATTTATTATGGAACGATACCGTTTATTCACTCCAGCAGGGCGATTTTTTCTTCATCAACCTGAGTATTGGTCATAAATATTGCGCCGATCCGGTAGAGCCATGGGAAGCGGTGTGGATACATTTTGGAGGCAGTCAAGCCACTCTCTATTACCATTTGTTCGGCCAGTCGCAGCCCGTTATAACCTTCCCGCACCATGATATCGCTGGAGAGCTAATGCTTCAATTGCTTGAGCGGTATGACCGGCTATCAAGCGAGTTCGATCTGCTAGCAGGCGCACATTTGATTCGGATCATGACCGAGCTTACTATAGCCAACACATCCAAGCTTAAATTGACCATCAGTAACGAATACAGGAGCGAGGTGCAGAGGGCGATTCGATTTATAGAAGAGCATATACAGGAATCGTTAACGGTTGAGATGGTTTCTCAGTATGTCAAGTTTAGTCCATTTCACTTCTCCCGCTTATTCAAGAGGATAACAGGCTTCTCTGTGCTAGAGTATATAACGAAATACCGAATTTCGCGGGTCAAGGAGCTGATGATCCAGACCGACTTGTCGCTTGCTGAAATAGCAGGCAGGACCGGATATTGCGATCAAAGCCATCTAGGCAAGATGTTTAAGCGGATGGAAGGCATCACTCCAAATCAATTTCGCAAAAATGCGAGATTCCGTTAGGTAGTTGATTCATCGATAGCGCAGGAATATACCAAAATGCATATTGAAACATAACAGACTCAATTCGGACGCTCCTTTATAATACGGGGAAAAGGAGATGAGGGTATAAATGAGTCAATTAGACTGTCGCAAACGAGAATGCTTCGATTGGAATTGGAAGTTTATTTTATCGGATGAGATAGACGCTTACCGGGACGATTATGACGACAGCCACTGGCGGACTGTACAGCTTCCCCATGATTGGAGTATAGAGGGTGAGTATGCCGAGCAGAACCCGACTGGTAAGTGTGGCGGCTTTCTGCCCAGCGGCATAGGCTGGTACCGCAAGCAGCTGGAGTGGAGCGGGACCATAGGGGAAAAGGGGCTGTTTCTCGAATTTGACGGCATTTATATGAACAGCACGATCTGGATTAACGGCTGCAAAGTAAACGAACGGCCTTACGGCTACATGGGCTTCGAGGTTGCTTTCGCAGACCTGCTTCGGGAAGGAAGCAATACTATTGCCATACGAGTGGACAATACCGGAAGCCCTAGCGGCCGCTGGTATACTGGATGCGGCATCTATCGCCATGTTTGGCTTGTGGAGACAGAAGTAGTGCGTGTCGCGCATTGGGGGACGTATATTACGACTCCGGCCATACACAATGAGTATGCTCTTGTTCACGGTCAGATCGAGCTGACCAACCATTCCGCTGGTGAGCGCGAGGTGACGCTTGTTGCTCAAATCTTTTCTCCTTCAGGCACGCTTGTCGGGAAAGCGTCGAAGCTCTTGAAGCTGGAGGCTAATAAAGGCGCGACTGAGGAAGTGGAGATGAATATCAGCTCTCCGAAGCTCTGGTCTGTGGATACTCCGGAAGTGTATACAATGAAAACAGAGATATTCGCGAACGGCTGCTGTATCGACGATCATGTGACGAGCTTTGGCATACGGAGCTTCTCTATTGATACTACGCGTGGCTTCGCCTTGAATGGTCAGCCGATGAAGCTGAAGGGGGTATGCCTTCATCATGATGCCGGGCCTGTTGGGGCAGCAGTGCCCGAGAAGCTGCTGATGAAGCGGCTCCGAATGCTTAAGGAGATGGGGTGCAACGCAATCCGCACAGCCCATCATCCCATGTCACCCGAGTTTTATACATTTTGCGATCGGCTTGGTTTTATCGTGGTGGACGAAGCGTTCGACGGCTGGGAGAAGACGAAAGCAGATTGCGATTATGGGTTGTACTTCGAAGAATGGTGGCAGCAGGATCTCGGAGATATGTTGCGACGCGACCGAAACCATCCTTGTGTATTGTTCTGGAGTATCGGCAACGAGGTTCTAGACATGAAGCCCGAAACAACTCGCAAGCTTGTTGAATTTGTGCATCAGCTTGATCCAACCCGGCCGGTTACCTGCGGCATTGATTCAATTGGGCCGGGTCCGGATGAGAACCGCTCGCTTCTTGATGTGGCCGGTTACAATGATGGCCGTGGTTCTTGCTTTGGTTATGAGCTAGATCACGAGAAACATCCGAATCGAATAATGGTTGCTACGGAAGCGCCGCACACCTTCCAGACCAGAGGCTTCTACCGGACGCAGACCTGGTGGCGTGACAAGAACCGTCACCGCATCG
Source organism: Paenibacillus sp. JSM ZJ436 (assembly GCF_044383795.1). Classification (NCBI taxonomy): domain Bacteria; kingdom Bacillati; phylum Bacillota; class Bacilli; order Caryophanales; family Paenibacillaceae; genus Paenibacillus; species Paenibacillus sp. JSM ZJ436. Next base: position 114,932 of record NZ_JBISEO010000007.1, on the reverse strand, counting down.
AAATCCCCAATTTGACGGAGAAGGAGCTCTTTTTTGACGGTGCGCTCCAGTACAATTCCTCGTATGACAATAGCGGGGTCCGGACCTCTGCCAGACATTCGTGGGGCTTTGTTCAGAAATATTCATACCTGATCGGAGAATTCCGCTGGACTGGCTTCGATTATCTTGGAGAATCGTTCGGCTGGCCTGCACGAAGCGCGAATTTCGGAATCATCGATTTGGCCAACTTCCCGAAGGACCATTATTATTTCTACCAGAGCCGATTTACGAGTAGTCCCATGATTCATCTGCTTCCTCATTGGACACATCCAGGCTTGGAAGATAGCCGTATACCGGTATGGATATACACGAATTGTGATGAAGCAGAGCTGCTGCTGAACGGTCGCTCGCTGGGCAGAAAGAGAATGGGAGATGCGATGTACTTGTCGTGGGACGTGAGCTATGAGCCTGGCACACTGGAAGCTATCGGGTATGTAGCAGGACAGCCGCAGGCTGTAAAGAAAGTGCGTACTGCCGGTGAGCCTGCGGGCATACGGCTGGAGACGGATACGGACAGCCTGCGCCCGGATGGACGCGATGTCGCGCAAGTCAGCTTCTCAATCATTGATGCACAAGGGCGATTCGTGCCGAGCGGGGATAGTGTTGTCGCTCTTCAGGTTGCCGGACCTGCAGAGCTTCTTGGCACGGAGAATGGGGACCCATTGGACCTGACTCCGCCGCGGTCTCCGCTTCGCAAGGCGTTCTACGGTCTCGGCATGGGGCTTGTGCAGTCAACCTTCGAGGACAAGCCGATTGAAGTTACGGCTGCCGTAATCGCAGGATCGACTATATTTACTGATTCAACCACAGTGACTATTGCTTTAGAGCGCATTGCCCTAAGAGGGGGGTTAAGCTCCAGGGAGCTTGCCATCTATTATTCCATAGACGGTTCAGAGGCGAACACGCTTTACAGGGGAGCCTTCGAAATCAATAACAGCTGTACCATTCGAGCTGTCGTGGTGGAGAATGGAGATACGATCCTTGAGCTGCTTGCCGAATTCAAAAAGGGAGTGCATGAGAAGGTCATTGATCTGACGCATGGCAATCATCAGGAAGAGCCTGCTAGGTTCAACGGGCCGTTCGCTTTTCAAGTATGCGGTGATTGGACGGATGGCACCCTGCGGTATCATTTCCAGCCTGACGGAACGGTGCTGCAATCCATCGGCTTAGATACTCCTCTGCTGTATGGAACATGGTGGTGCGATAGGGGAACGGGAGAGCTTGCGCCTCTGGATCGGCAGAAGAATCATAAGCTCACGCTTGTCACTCAGCCAGCGGAAAGTCTGTCTCTTGAACATGACCATTGCAGGATCACATTGACTAGATTGACTCAGGGGACAATATGAACGGATATAATATCTTATTTATCATGACAGATCAGCTTCGATTGGATGCGCTCGGCAAAACAGGAGGCTGGGTAAAAACGCCTCATATCGATGCTCTTGCCGCAGAGGGAATGCTGTTTACCAATTGTATCACCAATTCTCCGGTTTGCATTCCGGCCCGGGTTTCTTTAGCTACAGGCTTGTACCCTCATAATACAGGGGTTTGGAAAAATATAGAGTATGATTTGCCGGCGGACAGCAGCACATGGATGCAAACGATTCGGGATGCGGGTTACCGTACCGGTCTGATTGGCAAAACTCATTTGCACCGTCACATAGGCGATCTGAGGGAACGTGAACATCTTATGCATACCTATGGATTTGATCATGTGGACGAAATTGGCGGACCAAGAGCCAGCATGTGGGTTGGCAGCCATATGACGGACGAGTGGAGCAAAGCTGGCGTGCTGGATGCATATATTCAGGAATATAATGACCGGTTCACCACCAAACCGTATGTAGCGAGACCGTCGGTTCTTCCTTTGTCTCTGTATGCGGATGTATATGTCGGAACCAAGGCCCAAGCATTCATCAGCAGCTATAAGGACGACAAGCCTTGGTTTTGTATGGTCAGCTTCGGCGGTCCGCATGAGCCGTGGGACGCTCCTGAGCCTTACGCCAGCATGTACGAACCGGAGCAAATGCCAAAGCCTATCCCTAGACCTTCAGTTGACTCAACTCGTCCCATAGGGCATTTGGATGAGCTGATGAACGAGAATCGGCATTCACCTGTTCTAGAGGAGCAGGACATTGCCGCCATGAGGGCCAATTATGCCGGTAATGTGACCCTGATTGATGAGCAGATCGGTCAGATACTTCAAGTCTTGAAAGAGAAAAACGAATTGGATAAGACGGTGATAGTGTTTACCGCGGACCATGGGGAAATGAACGGGGATTACGGCTTGCTTTACAAAGAGAACTTCTTAAACGCAGCGGTAAAGGTGCCGCTTATCATTTGGACCCCGGAGCTAAAGAGCAGTGAGCATGCTGGAGCAGTATACGACGGAATGGTGGAGCTGTTCGATATTGGTCCGAGCATGTGCGAATTAGCCGGAACGCAGCTTGCGCATCGTCATTTTGCGAAATCGTTGAGTCCTGTTCTCGAAGACCCCAGGACAGTGCACAGGGAAGAGGCGATATCCGAGATTCACGGCGAAGTGATGCTGCAAAACCGGGAGTGGAAGTTAGTGCTTAACGCACAAGGTACTCCTTATCTGCTGTTTCATTTGACAGAGGATCCCAATGAGCAGCGTAATTTGGTGGGAGAACCGGCTTATGGCGAAGTAGTTCAGAAGCTTAAGGATACTATTTTTGCAAGATTGATGTCCAGCTTAGTTTATAAGAACTAAGCCAAATCATTAACGGAATGGGGGATTTACGTTGGAAGCCAACCATACCTTGGTCAACCGACCGAACTTCATATTTATTTTGTTGGATGATATGGGATGGAAGGATCTGGGTTGTTATGGAAGCTCCTTCTACGAGACGCCACATCTAGACCGCCTTGCAAGCGAGGGAATGAGATTTACGGATGCATATGCAGCTAGCCCAGTGTGCTCTCCTACACGCGCTAGCATTCTGACAGGGAAGTATCCAGCTTCTCTCGGAATCACGAACTGGATTGGCGGCGATGCAAAGGGGAAACTGCTTGATGCACCTTATCTTCGCTATTTGCCCTTGGAAGAGAAAAGTATGGCCCGTGCTCTTAAAGAGCATGGATATCGCACCTGGAACGTAGGCAAGTGGCATATGGGCGGAAAAGATTTTTATCCCGAAAAACACGGCTTTGACGTCAACGTCGGCGGCTGCGACTGGGGATCGCCGCACAAAGGATACTTCAGCCCTTATGGAATTGAAACGCTTCCGGATGGTCCGGAGGGAGAATATTTGACGGATAGATTGACCGATGAAGCGATCAGACTGATTCAACAAAAGGATCAGGCGCCGTTTTTCCTTTACTTATCGCATTATACGGTGCATACACCGATCCAGGCCAAAGCGGAAGATATCGCCAAATATACCGAAAAAGCCAAGAAGCTGGGATTGGATCAGTTAAGTGCTATCGAAGAGGGGGAACTCTTCCCCTGCGAGCACAAGAAACATTTGCGCGTCCAACGAAGGGTGATTCAATCGGATCCCGTCTATGCGGCAATGATTGATAATCTGGACTGGAATATCGGAAGGCTGCTGCAGGCTCTGGAGGAGACGGGACAAGCTGAGAATACGGTCATTATCTTCACCTCGGACAACGGTGGATTGGCTACAGCCGAGAGCTCGCCTACATGCAATGCGCCGTTGCAGGAGGGAAAAGGCTGGATGTACGAAGGCGGTGTGCGCGAGCCGTTGATCGTCAAATGGCCGGGAACAATAAAGCCCGGCAGTGTATGCGAGGTTCCGGTAACCAGCCCCGATTTTTATCCGACCCTGCTCGAAATAGCGGGACTCCCCTTATTACCAGAGCAGCATTCGGACGGAATCAGCTTCGTCCCTTTGCTGAAGGGAGAAGATAGCCTGGAACGGGAAGCGATATATTGGCATTATCCCCATTATGGCAATCAAGGAGGCACCCCTGGTTCATCCATACGTATGGGAAATGATAAGCTCATTGAGTTCTTTGAAGACGGGCGTGTTGAGCTGTACAATTTGCTTGCGGATTTAGGTGAGGAACATGATATTGCCAAAGAGCGGCCGGACTTGGCGGAGAAGCTCCAAAAGAAGCTAAGCCAGTGGCGAGAGCAGGTTGAAGCGAAAATTCCAGTGCCGAATCCTGAGTATACACAATCATTTTGATGTCCAAACGCTGGAACTGTTCACGTCAATAGAATGGAATATCGCCGCTTCTTTCGTCATTGAAAGATAGCGGCGATACTTTTTTAAATATCCTTTAACTGGGATCTTCATGATCTTTCAATTTTCGCATAGTTCTATATTGCCCGGGTGTTAGCCCGGTTTCCTTCTTAAACGAACGTATGAAATTTTGAGTATTTTTGTAGTTCAGTTGTATAGAAATTTCATTAATCGCCAAATCGGACTGAATCAGCATTTCCTTCGCTTTATTGATTCGGTCGTATTTCACATATTCAGAGAACGGAACACCTTGTTCCTTTCGGAATATCAGCCCCAGATATCCCGGCGAATAGTTCAATTTCGTGCTGATCGACTCAAGGGTTGGCTCTGTTTCATTTTGGATAAGCGACAGCATTTGCTCGGATATTCGTTGATGCTGCCGTTCGTTTTTTTCTTCTATTAAACGTAAAGATGGTATGATTACACGATGCTTGAACCAGCTTTCAATTTCATCAGCTGTCTGCAGCTCCATAAGTTCTCTAGGTAAGGATTGTCCGTCTAGTATTAAATTCGCATTCTCATTGTCAGGCTGGTATAGACGAACAATGTCATTCAGCAGTCTTATGAGAATCATCTGGTAGTCTGTAAGAGATAGATGATTGTTTTGGAACAGCAATTGAATAAACCGATGAAGCGCATCGTCGGCTTTTTCTGGTTCATTCAATTTTATGGCATCAGTTAGCTGAATAGATAAGTATTCAGGATAGTCAATTGGGTTTCTGTTGCTTGATGGTTCTACATCTTCAATAAATAGTAGAGACTGATTCCCGAACCGAACTCTATACTTAAGGGCATTCATGGCTTCTTTAAGAGCTAAAGGAGCATCGATGAGATCTGTAAATGTAGTACTAACTCCAGCACTCACCGATAGCTTAGTGTAATCGCGAATTTTTTCTAAAGTATTCTGAGCCTGAATAAGGATCGTACCTTTATTCAAGTTTGCATCTTGATTCTTTAATCCAAGGATGCAGATGAGGGATTGATTCATCACAACAGAAGATAATCGCATGGAAGAGGGGATGACTTCTTCCAAGATATTCATCAGGATAAAAATAAGCAACTCCCGATCGCTCTCCTTGAACCGACTGTTTGTCAGGGTGTCTATTTGAATAGCGATGAGAGCGTATTGCTCTTGAAATTGCAGCTGTTGGTGATGATCCAGTATTTTTTCCTGAATTTCGTTTCGCAGCATCCCACTGGACAAAAGCTGGAATACATAATATTTATTGAGATGAATGCCTTGCGATATGATTTGCTGTTTCATATTTTTCAGAGCAGATCCAATATATTCTAATTCATCATATGTCCAACTTCCTGGTTTTTTCTTCTCAATTAGACTTGAAATTTTTCTAATGGGGTTATGAATTTTCATAGCTCCTGTGAATGACAATGCCACCATGATAATTATTAATCCGCAACATATCATTAGCGTGAGCCAGCCGATCCAACGACTATCTTTATGAATGACTGATTTCGGCACAATGGAAATATAATAAGTCCAGTTAGTAAACTCCGATTTTTTGTAAAAAAAATATACATCCTCTCCTTGAAACTCTCCCCTTGTGAAACCTGAAGGCGTATCCGGATATTGCTCTAGGAAAGGAATATCTAATCGATCAGGGATGTTTTTATTGTCATTAGAAGCCAATACCTGTTTTTCTTTATTAATAATGAACAAGGTGTTAAAGCTTTGTGACTTGGCAATCCATTCACTCCACTTACTCTCGCTGATTTTTACAGCTAGCAAACCCATAGGTGACCTCCATACATTTGCAGGTACGGACTGTATATGCCAGATGCCTCTTGGCAACTGAGTATTGTGTATGAGAGGTTCTTGTCCCAAGTGATTATCTAATAATGTAGAAGATTTGAACTTTAATTGCTGTAATAGCAATTGGTAAGCATCTGTTTGATGTTGGTTTAATTGAAAGATTTTCCCCGGATAAATAGCCCAGTTATGCTTCATGTTTATATAGTAAATTGACTCGATGCCGAGTTCTTTAGTGAACATGTACTCCAAGTTGAGAGAAGCATCACGTATGACTTGAAAATTCCTCTCATGAAGTGCTGTATTCGATAGCTTATCCATTATTGGGAGGTTCGAGAATTGAACGACTGAACGCTCAATGATTTTCAAGTTCTGCTCGATGGATATCTCGGTTTGAGCAAGCAGTTGCTGGTTGCTGTTCGTCACTTTATTTAATATACTGGCCGCTGAATTGTGATACGCAAAATACCCAAGCAATACCATGGGGAAAATGGAAAGAAACAAGCCATAGATAAGTAGTCTCATGAAATATGTAGACAATAAATCACCCCTTTTTCTCATTTAACCATAGCTTATTAGGGATTTCACACGCAATAATCATTCTCCCCAATTCGTAATCATCATACATCGAAGTGTGTGATGATTATAGACAGTCATACAATATAGCTGTAATTTCGAATTGTAACCCACATCAAGCGTGAAGATGGGATGCGTTATCAATACGAATATAAACAACAAGGAGCTGAGAATACATTTGACTAATTTTTTCTCGAACAGACAGCGTATCAAAGGAGCTGCGGCACAAAACCTACTTAAGGATATTTGGCGAAACAGATGGCTCTATATTTTTGTGATCCCAGGGGTGTTTTATTTCTTGATTTTTAAATATATCCCTATGGGAGGTGTGGTCATTGCGTTTAAAGATTACACCCCATTTCTAGGAATTGTAGAAAGCCAGTGGGTGGGGTGGAAGCATTTCGAAAGACTATTTCAAAACAACGATTTTGTGATGTTATTCCGCAACACCATTCTAATCTCCTTATATAAGTTGTTGTTTTACTTTCCCGTGCCCATCATTCTTGCGCTTATGCTCAATGAAGTGCGTCTGAAGGTGTTCAAACGTTTTGTACAAACGGTTATTTACATCCCGCATTTTTTCTCATGGGTAGTCGTTGCAGGAATTACGTATGTGTTACTGACCACTGAGGGCGGCATTGTTAATGAGTTTATCACGTGGGCCGGCGGGGAGAAGATTAATTTTTTGGGCCAAAATGCTTGGATTCGCACCTTGCTTACCTTACAGACCATTTGGCGAGAAGCGGGTTGGGGGACCATATTGTATCTTGCGGCGATGAGTGCAGTAGATCCACAGCTTTATGAGGCGGCCAAGATAGATGGAGCAGGCAGATTTCGTCAGATGTGGAATGTGACCTTGCCTTGCATACGCAGTACGATTGTCATCTTACTTATATTGCAGATCGGAAACTTTATGGATCTAGGTTTTGAGCAAATCTACAACATGATCAATGCAGGCAATAAAGATTATGGCAATGTGTTTGATACGTATGTCTATACGATCGGTATAAAGGAAGGACAATTCAGCTATAGTACAGCTATTGGGCTGTTTAAGTCAGTCATAGGTCTAATCTTAGTGCTTGGCTCTAATTATTTGGCACGAAGGTCTGGTGAGGAAGGCATATTCTAGGGATAGGAGGAAATCTACAAATGAGGAAAAGTGGTTTAGCGGACCGTAGCTTTGACACTATAAACGTGCTACTGCTGATTGTAATTTCATTGATTTGCATTTTGCCTTTTTTGCAGATCGTAGCGGGCTCTTTTGCAACTCAGCAAGAGTTGATGGAAAAAAAGTTTGTGTTGATTCCTGAGGTGTATTCGCTTGATGCATATCGATTTATTTTTTCGGATATAACCATACCCAAAAGTATGATGATCTCTGTATTTATTACCGTTTGTGGGACAATCATTAATCTTGTTCTCACTTCTATTACTGCTTTTGCATTAGCTAGACGTGGCTTGAGAGGCCGGCGCTTTATTATGTTTCTAATCGTGTTCACCCTGCTGTTTGATGGAGGGATGATACCGGCATATCTCGTCGTGAAGGAATTAGGTCTCATAAATACGTATTGGGCAGTAATGATTCCGAATGCGATTAGTGCATTTAATTTGATCTTAATGCGCAACTTCTTCATGAGCTTGCCGGAGGAATTATTCGAATCAGCTAAGATTGACGGCTGTAATGATCTTAAAACATTTATCCAGATCGTTATTCCGTTATCTATGGCTTCAATGGCTACATTTATGTTGTTTTATGCTGTGAATCACTGGAATAATTTCATGATGCCATTTCTCTACTTGAATTCACCTGACATGTGGCCTGTGCAGATTTGGCTGCGTCAAATTATCATTATGGCAACTGCAGATTTTGGTGATTTTGGAGCTAGCATCGAAATACCATCTCAATCCCTTCGAATGGCTACGATTGTTGTAGCTACTCTGCCTATATTGCTTGTGTATCCATTTATTCAGAAGCATTTTGTGAAGGGTGTTATGATTGGCTCGGTTAAGGGATGACAATGAGAATCCATTTTGTGGAATGGGTTCGCATCATCTTTTAATAAATAAAACTAAATGGAGGGTTAGAATGCTTAAAAAAACAAAAAAAGCTTCAGTCATTCTCGTATCGTTCGTGCTATTGTGTGTTGTTGTCCTATCAGGCTGTGCGGGGAATGAGAATGGCAACGGCGCCGATTCCAATGCTGTCGGTTCGAATGGAGCGTCGGCAACAGATGGGAAACAAGACGACGCTCCCGAAGCAACAAAATCATTGGAGCCCATTAAGGTAACCGCGCTTCAACCATATTGGGGAGCACTGCCTGATATGGATGGCTCATTGTTCAAGTACATTGAAAAATCTATGAATGTAGAATTTGAAACGGAGTTTGTATTCGGACCGAACTTTATGGATAAGGTGAATGTCGCCTTAGCATCGGGAAACCTTCCTCACATGCTATATATCTTCGATGGGAAGCAGCCTTCTATCGTTACTGCGATTCGGGCAGGTGCATTCTGGGAATTGGATGGAAAACTTGAAAAGTATCCAAATCTAATGGCAGGTAAAGATAAGATAAGAGACGAGAATATCAAGGTGGACGGAAAAACTTATCAAATTTATATTCCTGAGGCTATCTCAAGACAAGGTATGAACATGCGCCAGGACTGGCTGGACAATCTAGGTCTCCAGAAGCCTACAACAATTGATGAGTTATATAATGTATTAAGGGCTTTTACCCAGGATGATCCTGATCGGAATGGAAAAAATGATACGATAGGTCTAGCGCAAAGACTGCACGCTGGCGTGCCTGTCGGATTTCCGATTCTGCTTGCTAAGTTTGGCGCCCCTAATGGTTATGAGGTGAAAGACAACAAATTTATTCCGGCTTTCACGACAGAGGCCTATAGAGAGACGATGCGTTTCTTTAAGAAATTATATGATGAAGGTATTATGAACCAAGATTTTAGCTATCTTCAAAGAACCCAGGGTGAAGAATTGATTCAAAATGGAAAAGCCGGAGTACAGATAAGCAACGTCGATGAAAAACTATTGTGGAATCCGTTACTAGACAGCAATCCTAATGCTTCCATCGTCTCATTATCCTATCTAGAGGGACCTACCGGCAATCACTTATTTACAAGTAAAGGCTATTGGGTGACTATTGCCTTCCCGAAAAGCACAGTAAAAACAGAGGAAGAGCTCGACCGACTTCTTGCCGCTTTGGATTTGATGGCTGCGCCAGAGCAAAAGGAATTTTTTATGCTAGGCATCGAGGGTGAGCATTACAAAAAGGATAACGGGAATATATCGATTGTAAAAAATGTGGAATCTGAGCTGGTTTCTTTGCGAATGTTTGCCCCTGACGCCTTTGAGCCTATAGCTCCACCTGGGACTCCAAAGCATATTGAGGACATGTATGATGTGTTAAGTGAAAATGAAACCTCTAATAACTTGGTGAACAATCCGGCGGCTTCCATTATATCGAAAACGGCTATTGAACTAGGTGGAGAGCTGGATAAAATGATTCAAGACGCAACTGTAAAGTACATTATGGGTGAGGTCAATGATCAACAATTTGACGAGGTTATTGAAAAATGGAAAAGCTCGGGCGGAGTTAAAATGTTAGAAGAGTTCGAGGCTGAATATAATAAGAAGTAAAAAATGATGTAAATAAAGTTGCGATCCCCTCACCAGCTCTACAGGTGAGGGGATTATGCTCTTTAATAAGAACGAGTATGGTCTATGAAAGGGCTAGGCATTTCCTCTTATTTATTCCATGAGGTGACGATTAATGGGGGTAAAGAGATTTGAATTCGAATCCGCAAGGTCCACCATCCGGGTTATCGATTAACTCAACGATGGAGCCGTCGGCTCGAAATAATGGCTGATAGTGCTTGCCAATGTGAGTGGCCGACTCGTTCGCGTAGTGGCAGATGAAAGCTCTCCGAAATCTGTCTTTTGTCTTATTTCGATAGGAGCCATGAATAAGATTTCCGTTGAAGAACAGCACATCGCCAGGCTCCATAATGACTGGCATAGGTTTTTGCTCCTTCGGGGGCTTTACATAGTGGGTTGTAAACGATTCCTTCGAATCTGACAGCTCCGGACAGACGATATCATATTGCTGCGTCTTGGGTACAACCAGTAGACCGCCGTTTTCTTCATCTGCGGGGTCGATAGCCGTCCAGGCTGCAATGCAGTTTCCCGGTTCAACCTTTAAATAAAAGTTATCCTGATGAAGAGCCTGTCCTCTCGCTCCAGGGGGCTTATAATAGAACATGCTTTGTGCTGCTAACGCCGCTTCATTATATAGGCTCTCGAGCACGGACATCACCGGCTGGTGCAGCATATATTTTTTTGCCGTTTCATTAAATCGATGCGGGTGCATAACCCGAGGATATCGCCTTAATGGATCTGGGGACTCAGAGGATAAATCAGGCTCAAAGTATCCTGGAATTGCTCTCTCGCTAATCTCGTGAAACGTTTGCTCGATTTCATCCAGCTCCTGCTTACTGAATAGTCCTTTTACAATAACGTACCCTTCCATTTCGAATTGGTTCTTTTGTTCTTTCGTTAACACGGTTTGGCTTTGCATGATGCTCTCTCCCTTCATATTTTGCTTAATAACAGTCTAAAGTCAAAGCAGGTTTCAAGGAATTAGCAATTCTGCTTTTCAATCATACCATTCTGCTTTCTGCAGTTATCTATAGTTGGTTAAATATCCGGATTGGAGGTATTGCATTGAAGCCTATCAACGACCCCTCTCTTCTGAACACTGGCATTAGCATTTCGGGACACTATCTAATGTCAGATGCTTATGCTACTCATCGGCCGAAAGGTATGACAGAGTGGCTAATAACCTATACATTACGTGGAAAAGGATATATGGATGTCCCCAGCGGAATGCAGCATTGTATCAAAGGTGATATAACATTTTTAAGACCTGGCACGCCTCACAGATATGGTACTGTGAAGGGCGAGGAATGGGATTTTTATTGGGCGCATTTTAATGACTATCTTATTGAAGACAACTTACTGCCTTCTGAACCACTTTTTATCCATAATTTTAAAGCAAATACGGCTCAAAGGAGAATAAATCAGGCGTTTCGCAGACTCCTTTTTGATTCGACTGAACGAGACGAATATTGGCAGGAGCTTTGTTTGAACTCGCTTCGCGAAATGCTAATGCTGTTAGCTCAGGAGCAAAAGCTACAGCGTGATCCGCGCATCGTAGAAACAATCCATTATCTTTCTATCCATATGCGGGATAGTGTGCAAATCGAGGAGCTCGCACGAACAATCGGGCTTTCTTCCTCAAGATTGTCGCATTTGTTCAAGGAGCAGACTGGACTTTCCATTATTGATACCTTGAACCAAATGCGAATTCGTCAGGCTGCTTTACTGCTTACGCATACAAATCGAAGCGCAAGTGAAATATGTTATGAGGTGGGATTCCACAATTACAATCATTTCATTAATCAGTTCCGAAAGTGGTATGGATTGAGTCCAAGCAGCTATAAAAGAAAGCATACTTAACATAAAAGGGCTTTTTTACGATTTTGTAGATGGAATTTCGTAAATGTTCGATATACGTTGTGGAAAAGGGGCTCTTATAATCGGGATAAGGAGTTGTGAAACTCTCGACAAAAAATGGGAGGTTGATGGTTGCGGTGAAAAAGACAAAAGCAAGCTAATTCATGATTCTAGTCAGTGTAACAGCAGCATGCTCCAGTAATTCAGAGGAGGCAAGCCAGAGCTCAAACAGCCCGACACAAAGCGCAGCCCCACAAGACAATACGAATTAGGCAACGACCTATCCCATTCAAATGGATAAGAAGCTTACGTATTGGGCGGGCATTAATTCTAATCTGGCTGGGATTCGCACTCGCTGGATGAGCCTAATTTTTGTGTCCACTTTATTGACTTAAGTACATAGTCAGTCTTAGCAAGACATGTCAAAAAATCCACTTCTATAGTGGATTTTTTGACATTCATCTATATGGTGAAATGGAGGCAGGCGCTATGAATACAAAGCAACTAAAAATTTATAATATTCTAACCAAGCTTGGTTTGACGAGAACAAGAGTTCAATTATTTATGTGCTTTGTTTTTATTATGATATTAATTCTTTGGATAGCTGGATGGTTGACGTACCATACTACCCTGCCCATCATTGAGAGGAACACCGTTAGAATAGTGGAGAACAGCGCTGCGCAAACTCAGAAGCATGTGGAAGCATTATTTGGAGAAACGAATACGATATCATTGCAATTTACTATGGATTCTAGAGTGCAGGACATTCTTGAACAAGCTAGCCAAAACGCCGAAATCGGCATCTCAGACAAATTAAATGTAAGACCCATTATTATTAAATACACAGCATTTTCCCAAAATATTCATTCTATCGATATCTACTCGGAGAAAGGATCGTTATATCCCGTTGAATCGCTTGCACTCCAGGCTCGAATAGGTAGTACCGCTTACAATCAATTAAAGCAAAGCGCAGGAGAGGCCATCTGGCTTGGAGCAGATCCCCTAGACTCCAATTATTTGTTGTCTGTCAGAAGGATTAGATTACAGCATAATGGCCAGTTTGCTGGATACCTGGTTGTTCGCACATTCAATACCGTGCTAACGCAGGTTCGTACGGAGCAATCATCTGAAGAGCTATTGCTCCTCTTCGATCAGCAAGATAGATTAGTGTATACGTCGATGGAACCCATCTCATCCATCGAAATGGAGGAGCTTAAGGGGAAGGAAACTGTACTTATTCGAAATCGAAGCTACAAGCCTGTAATTAAATCATCGAATATGACAGGCTGGAGCTTGGTCATTCTTACACCTATGGATCAAATTACTGCTGCGATACATGCGCTTAAGAAATCATTGTTATGGTCAGGTTTAGTGACAGGGGTGCTGCTGATTATCCTTTCACTGATTCTCTCATCTAAGATGATTCAATCGCTTTATAGTATAAGGAAAATTATGCACAAAGCAAGGAACGGAAAGCCAATGATTAACGACAAGATCTATTTCAACAAAGAAGTCAATGAATTAAATCAGTCATACAACAAGATGGCTGCAGATATTGATCAGTTAATTCATACCGTATATGAAAAGGAAATTTACAGAAGTCAATCAGAGCTAAAAGCGTTACATGCTCAAATTCATCCACATTTTTTGTACAACACACTTGAAGTTGTAAATTGGATGTTAAGAGAAAAAGGACAAGACGATTCGGCTGACGTTATTGTAGATTTGTCACAGCTGTTTAGATATTCAATAAAAGCGCCAGAATGGGTTGCTTTAAAAGATGAGGTAGATCACGTTCGAAGCTATTTGAGAATTATGCAGTTACGCATTAAAAGGCTGGAATTCAATCTTATTCAAGATCCAGAGGTATCAGAATGCATCATTCCAAAGCTAATATTGCAGCCCATTATAGAAAACGCAATAAAATATGGTATTGAACCCATGCGTAAACAATGTATTCTGACCATAATCATTGAAAAACAAAATGCTGAACTCAAGGAAGATGCAGAGCCAGAGGAACTTCTTGTTATAAAAATTCATGATAACGGCAAGGGAATAAATGAGGATAAATTAGCACAGATCCGATCAACCTTATATGATACCAACATCAATTTGTTTAATGGTGAATCGGGAATTGGCTTAACAAATGTTCATCATCGATTGCAGTCGCTTTATGGGCATCGATATGGCTTGGAAATCAATAGTAAAGCGGATGAGGGAACTTGTGTCTCCATTGTAATACCGTTAAATAAATTTAAATGAATAAGGTGAGGGTTACATGCGGGAGCAAATAAAAATTTTGGTCGTGGAAGATGAGGATTTAACGAGGAATGGAGTGGTAAAGGCTCTGCTCAATTATTTTGGAAGCGAAATAATCGTTGATACAGCGGAAAACGGAATAGAAGCTCTGGATAAATTTGAAGAGAAAGAAATCAATTTATTAATTACCGATATTAAAATGCCCGAGATGGATGGGATATCTCTGTTAGAAATATTGAATCAATCTAACAAGGAGTGTATGACGATTGTGTTGACAGGTCATGCGGAGTTTGAATATGCCCAGAAATCTATTGCTTATGGTGTGTTTGATTATATATTAAAACCAGTGAACCCCAAGGTTCTGTATGAGTCTGTTCAGAAAGCGATCACAAAATTCTCTGAATTAAAAAAAATGAAAACGAACCTAAAGCTCGTCGAGCAGCACGCAGGTACTTTACACCCTATTCACACAAGTAAAAACAGAATCATTCAATACATTACGGAGTATGTCATGGAGAATTTGGACAAGCAGCTAACTCTAAAGGAAATTTCCGAGCTCGTGCATATGAACCCGAACTATTTGAGCGGTCTGTTCAAGGCTGAAACAGGTGAGCTTTTTAGTGAATTTATACTGAAGATCAGACTCTATAAAGCGAAGGAGCTTTTGGCTCAGACAGATATGAAAATCTATGAGGTGGCTGAAGCAGTGGGTTATCAGACTAGCAGATACTTTAACAGAATTTTTCAAGAGCATGAGCAAAAAACGCCAAACGAATTTAGAAAGTTATTTCGTAACAATTGATTAGATATGAGAATTGTGGCATTTTTACTGAGTGTTGTGTCATTGTGAGAGCGGTTTCAATTGCTTAAACTAAATGTGTAAGAAATAAAAGGGAGGTGCTACAATGAAGAGAATTTTTCATGTCATTCTTGTGCTTTCAGTGTTTTTGGTTGCTGCATGTGGGAATAATACCCCAAGCAACAGTGAGTCATCCAGCAATTCAAACAACAAGACTGAAAATCAAGGAGAGGAAAAAGAAAAGATTGAATTGTTGTTCTGGACACCAGAGGTAGGGGCCAAAAAAGAAGCAATTCAGAGCAGCGTTGATACGTTTAATGCCAGTCAGAATGAAATTGTTGTAAAAGCAGAGCATATGGATGGTGAATCATTAAAAACTAAAATGAAAGTGTCTATGGCTTCTAACCAAATGCCTGACATTTTTCATTATTGGTCAGGGGATTCATTTAAGCTGTTTGTTGACGCTAATGTAGTCGCTGACTTAACGGATCATATAAACAAAGATGAGTCATTTAAGAACAGCTTGATGCCAGGGGCACTGGATAGATCAAGTTACGATGGTAAGGTGTATGGTCTTCCTAACGCCATCAACAATGTCATACTCTGGTACAACAAAGATATTTTTGCTCAGTATAATCTGCAACCGCCAACTACCATGGAAGAATTGGAAGCAGTAGTTAAGGTGTTGAAAGAAAATGATGTGACCCCAATTTCATTAGCAGGTAAAAGACGTTGGCCTGTACTTCATTGGTTCTCCTATCTGTCCAATCGTATTGGAGGCAACGAGCCTTTCCAGAAGGCCATCGCTGGTGAAGGGGACTTTACCCAAGAAAGCTTTATTCAGGCAGGAGCAAAGCTTCAAGAGTTAGTTCAGAATGGAAGCTTTACAAATGGATTTTTAGGCGTGGATAACGAAGCAGCCGAAGCAGAATTTACGTCTGGAAAATCCGGCATGTACTTGATGGGTGACTGGTCTTTAGGCAACCTGAAGAAAAATTCGAATTTTGAAGTCGGTTATACGATGTTCCCTGTTATAGACGGTGGAGCTGGGGAGCCCAATCATGTGCATGGCGGTTTTGGCACCGGCTACGCTGTTTCTAATACAGCAGACTTAGATGCAGCATACAAATTTTTGGCCTTCTTATTAGGAACGGAAGAAAGAACCAAATTCATAGAAACCATGGGTGAACCTTCACCCGTTAAGACCAATCCATCAGAGGATAAGCTTGATCCTGTATCCTATTCGTATTTGAAGTTTGCAGGTTCCACGCCTACGGGATATTTTCCGTTTTATGATCAAGCACTTGGACCTAAGAAAGCAGAATTATTATTAAATGCTGTTTCAGCTATTGCTGGGGATCCAAGCTTAGATGTGAAAGCAGAATTGTCGAAAGTAAAATAATTCATTAATTGAAAGTAGGGGTCACCGCAGGGTGACTCCCTATTTACTCATAAGGAGAAGGTTTCATGGAAAAAGGAGTAAAAGGATGGATCAATCGTATTGTATTTATGTCTCCGGCTATGCTGATTTATCTTATCTTCATGATCATACCTATTATTTACAGCTTCTATTATAGTATCTTCCAATGGGACGGCGTTTCCGATAAGGAATTTATAGGTTTTGATAATTATTTTAATTTAACGAAAGATGCAGTTATATATAAGACGCTCATGAATTCAGGCTTACTGACTTTCTGGGCTCTAGTTATTCAACTGCCTGTAGGGCTGCTATTAGCAGTATTGTTAAGCAGACAGATTAAAAGAGGCATTCGTTTTTTTAAAACAGTCTTTTTCTTGCCTGTCGTTCTCTCGACTTCAGTTGTAGGTGTGCTATGGGGATTGATTTATGATCCTAATGTCGGCCTGCTTAATCAAGTGCTTAGCGCTGTAGGTTTAGATGATTGGACACGTGTATGGCTTGGCGAGACTGAGTCTGCGTTAAATTCAATCATTGCGGTTGTTAGTTGGCAATATATAGGGTTTTATATGGTCGTATATTATGCTGCACTTCAGAATGTTCCAGATGACGTGCTGGAGGCGGCCAAAATGGATGGAGCTTCTGAATACAGGTTGCTGTTCCAAATCAAGATTCCGTTAATCTGGCATGTTATTAACTTCACCATTATTTATTGTATTGTTAATTCATTAAAATATTTTGATTTGATTTATATCATGACAAATGGCGGTCCCAATGGATCCAGCGAGGTCATTGCCTCATATATGTTCAAACAAGCGTTTAGGTTTTATGATTTCGGCTATGCCAGCACGATTTCAATATTTTTGTTTTTATTAGGCGTACTGCTTGCAATAGTGCTTAACAAATTATTTAGACGCGAAGCAGTAGAGTACTAGGGGGATAATATGTCGAAAGTAATTAAGCTGTTTTTTTTATTCGTGTATACATTGATTACTGGCTATCCTTTAGTATGGATGATAATATCTTCTATGAAAACTAATTCTGAATTTCATGCAAACCCATGGGGATTTCCTGAAAATCTTCAGCTATCCAATTATGTGAATGCATGGGAAAATGGCATTCAGAATTATTTGTTGAACAGTGTGTGGATTACGATTATTACTGTTATTGCCACGCTTCTAGCTGCTTCATTAATCGCATTTATTCTTGCGCGCAGACCATTTAAGGGCAGTAAGATTGTTCTCTCTTTATTTTTACTTGGTATGATGATTCCCATTCACAGTACTTTGATTTCCCTGTTTGTGATGCTAAACAAAATGCATTTGTTGAATACTTACGGGGCATTATTTTTTCCTTATGTGTCATTCTCGCTTCCGGTCGCAGTGTTCTTATTATATGGATTTTATTTGCAACTGCCCAAAGAATTAGATGAAGCCGCTTATATGGACGGCTGTAACATATATTCTGTGTTTTTCAAAATCTATACTCCCTTATCCAAACCCATATTAGCAACGGTTGCGATATTTACTGCATTACACGTGTGGAATGAATTTGTATATGCGTTGGTGTTCATTTCTGACGAAGCGATGAAAACACTTCCCATTGGATTATTATCCTTTAATGAGGAATACAGCATTGATTACGCAAGTCTCACGGCTGCATTAGTCATAGCTACTTTGCCTACAATAATTCTCTACATTATAATGCAAGAACATGTTACAAAAGGTGTCGCTGCAGGTGCGGTAAAAGGCTAGATGGAGTAAGAATTTAATTAGATTGTACAAACGCCCTGATTACGGGGTGTTTGTTTTTTATAGTTAATCAAAAGCCAGAAAGTGGTGAGATTCATGAGCTGCAATGATGTATTGGTCTCGGTAGCGGACATAGCTCCGGTCATCCTTCGCAGTGCCCGTAATGTATTGACCCCTGGATTCACAACGGGTGAGAGGGTCATTCCCCATTACCAGATTCAATATATTCAAGACGGGTTCGGTACCATCTCCATTGATGATAAAGAATATAAAATGAGGAAGGGCATGCTTTGTTTTTGGGGACCAGGCACGAAGCATCAAATCTCTTCGGACCCCAATCAACCTCTGATTATTTTAGGGATACAATTTCATATGAGCCATACCTTACAACCTGTTCGATTTACGGATTTTTCTGGTTTCCCTCCGGTGACAATAGTCCATGCCCAAGCTCGTATCGAAGCCCTGTTAAGGGATATTGTTAAAGAATATATGGGGCAGCGAATATACTGGGAAGAGTCTGCCGGTGCGTTATGCAAAACTCTACTTCTGCTGCTTGCGCGCCAATCTATTATGTCAGACGGGGAGGGAGACGTGTCGTGGCAGATGACCGAGATGATTCTCAAGTTCATTGAGGAGAATTATCGCGAGCCTTTAACTAACGAGGCCATTGCTAAACAATTTCACTTTCATCCGGCCCATGTCAATAAATTAGTGATAACGTCTACAGGCGTTTCCCTTCATCAGTACTTGATGAATTTTCGAATCAGTCAAGCGGTTGAATTGCTGCTATCCACTTCTATGAGTATTCAGGAGATCGCAGATGCTGTCGGATATAAAAATATTCATTACTTCTCAAGAATCTATAAGAAAAAAATGGGAATTTCGCCTACAATGACTAGACGTCAAGCCCTCTCCGTTAAATAAAGCGATAATGCGAAACCTCGCAGCCGATTAAAGACTCAGAAAGGACAAAAAGCAATGCAGTTTGTCCAAAGCTCTTTTCCAACCTACGCCGTATAATAGGTAACAAGCAACTGCGGAAGGAGTATGATCTATGACTCAGAAGAACATATTGTTTCTATTTACAGACCAACAACGGCACGATACGATTGCTGCGCTCGGCAACCCAATGATTAAGACCCCCGTGTTGGATCGACTCGTTGAAAGCGGAATTTCGTTCACAAGGGCATACAGCCCATGTCCAGTCTGTGTTCCGGCACGTTTCTCGCTTCATACCGGCCAGCTTCCTCACCGAACCGACTGCGTTATCAATGAACGTATGCCCGAGGGGCATCGCAGCTTTATGGAGCTGCTCGCTGACCAGGGGTATCAAACGCACGGCGTAGGAAAGATGCACTTTAATTTCAGAGATAAACCGACATCTACATTATGGGGATTTGAATCGAGAGATGTCAGCGAGGAAGGCGGACCGCGGGATGATTTTAAAATCTTCCTAGAGGAAAATGGTTACGAGCATGTTCACGACCCGCAGGGCGTGCGCAGTGAATATTACTATATTCCGCAGCCTTCTCAGCTTCCCGAACGGCTGCATAATACGACCTGGGTAACGGACCGAAGCATTGATTTCCTGAAGCAGCGTGATCAAGAACGACCATTTATGCTCATGACGAGCTATATTAAGCCTCATCCACCATTTGAGACCCCGACCCCTTGGAACAAGCTGTACCGAGGACCGGAAATGCCGCTCCCCAAAAGGCCGCAAGAAAGTGAAAAACTGATTTCGTATTGGAATCGATTCCAGAATCGATATAAGGGTCGCGATCAAGGGATTGACGACAACTTGATGCGTGTGATGAAAGCAGCTTACTATTGCACCATCTCCTTCATTGATTATCAAATAGGAAGACTGCTCAGCTATATGGAGGAAAACGGACTATTGGAGAATACATTAATCGTGTTCTCTTCCGACCACGGAGAGATGCTAGGCGATTATAACTGTGTGGGGAAACGGAATTTCTTAGATTCCGGTGCTCGTGTGCCTTTGATTGTTGTCGATCCCAACGGACCAAGGGGCCAGCGTTGTGAGAAGCCAGTCTCTCTCGTTGATATTATGCCAACCTTCTTACAAGCCGCAGGAACAAAATCTGAGACTCCGCTTAGCGGTGAAAGCCTTCTTGATATCGCTAATGGCACCGTGAAAAGAGAATGGATTGCCGCTCAATATCATCGTAATGACTATGGTATGTACATGGCGGTCAGTGATCGCTTCAAATATATTTACTCCGCGCCTGACGATAAGGAATGGCTCTTCGATCTTAAGGTTGACCCTGATGAGACAAGGAATCGAGCGGGGAATCCAATGTATCTAGAGCAGACTGAACAAATGAAGAAGGATCTCATCGCCTTCTTCAAAGATGAGGGTTATACAGCACCGATTGACGGGGATGACTGGATTCGCTATCCGAAGCAAAGCATCCCTGAGGATCCCGATGAGATGCTGCTCTTTCAAGATACGCAATCCAGCATCCCGAACATACCTGGGTATGAGCGGAATAACCCCAAACCAACCGCGAAGATGAAATTTAAGGTAGGATTTTAATCATTATCAATGACAAGAAGGCAGCAGACTGCAAATCTGCTGCTTTCTTGCACTTGATGATATAGATACAGATGATCCGGCATATTAGAAGTCTGTTCCCACCAAGCCGGACATGTCAGCAATGAACACCCGGCGGGTGCCTCCTACAAAGCCATTGAATACAAGATGCTTAAAATCTGGAGTCCAAGCAGGGTGAGGATCTACGCGAAGCGCATTCGTCACCTTCGTTCCCGGATTGGCGATAGGGATTCGAACGATTGTTGCTCCCCTACCCGACTGCAGATTAATAAAGCGCAGAGGCACCGTTCCATCGCCGAAGGCTACTTTCTCTTGCTCATAGGAGTCCGTCACCATATGCAATCCATTCGGATGGACGGTGGGGTGACCTGAGCCGGGAATGTTGTCGATGATCTTCTTCATATTGGAGCCATTCGCATCAACTTGGACCAATGACAATTGCTTGTCGTCATCCAGACATAGATTCATAGAGAGTCTCTGTCCGTCAGGGAACCAGTTAATATGATGACCGCCCTTCTTCCATTGCTCCGGCCCAACCGCGACACGAATGTCTCTGCCGTCTGTATTCATGGTGACAACCCAAAACCGGAGACCCTCTGCGATTTTGTTCCATGGCTGCTGTTCATCTGTATGAAACCATCTCATGGTGAATAAAATACGATCGCCTTGCGGGTTGAATTTGCAATGGAAGCCATAACATTCGCCATGCTTGTACATTTCCTTATCGATAGTAGGCTCGGCGCGGTCGAATACATCCTGAATGGAGACTAACAGCTTTCTCTCGCCGGTTTCTGTATCCAAAGTATATAAACCGTCATCATCCCGGAAGCCATAGTTACGCGGCACATGCTCGTCAGGAACAACGATGCCGTAACCATACTGCGTGCGTCGCATTCTCTTGGTGCATGCGGATATAATCGTTTTGCCGTCCGGTGAAATTTTGTAGATACTTCCCTTCATTATTTTTTTGTCCCCGGTATGCGGGTTCAGACGTACACACAGCTCTTGCCACGTCTCTGGATCAACATCGTTGTAATAAATAAATTCGTCGTCAGGTCCCCAGTTGATGTTAGCGCCCAGCTGTGTCTCCCAGCCGTAGGTTGGAGAGACGATTCGCTCCTCCGCTGTATGCAAATCAACGAGCACAATATGAGCCGCTTCACCAGGCTCTGGCAGTCGCTGCTCTTGCGGCAGCTGAAGCAACGCGGCATAACGTCCGGAAGGGCTGATCGGCGAGGTGTCGAAAAAACGATGAAAGCAGCCATCTGTGTGAGGGGTTATACATCTTACCGGAACAAGTGGATTAAAGTCAGTATAGGTGGGGAAATCCTTGCTTATGTTCACTAGAGCTCACTCCTGTCAGTGTTATAGGCGGATCAAGTTAAGTTGTCCTGCTACTATTGTAAAGGCTGCATAGGGAGAAGTCTTTGCTTGGATGAAGGCATTATTTATCTGAAGGAAGGTTTTGTGCTGGTGGAACGGGGGGGGGTGCCTATGCACAAATTGGAGATAGAGTTGATCTGGGTATCGCGATATGACTACGAAAAAGGTATACAACTGGCTGTGCACGCTCATGACTATTATCAAATCATTTATTTGATTAATGGAGACATTAATTTCTCATATGGAGGGGAGCCATATCCGTTGAATCGTGGGTATTGCGCCGTTATTTCTCCTGGAGTAGAACATGGCTTTATTCATGATAACCAATCAGTTGTCAAAACACTTGATGTCAAATTCCGCATTCACAGCACCAGGTTAAACCAACTGATGAAGCAAATTATTGGACTGCATGCGACGGTGCCCAAGGAAATGGTGGTTTTGCTGGAGCAGATCAAATATGAGGGAACGCATCAACAGCCTTTTTTTCGCGAGATGGCCAGCTTGAATTTGTTGAAAATCGTGTACATGCTCCATAGAAAATCAACAGAGGCACAGACCTTCAGTCATAGCCGCTTATTAGGTATGGAGGTATTGTCTGGGACGGAAGATGGACAGGCAATCGTTGAACGGACAAAGGAATATATTCAGCATCACTATTCGGGCGAGCTGCGAGTGGCGGATATGGCGAAACGCATCGGGTTTCATAAAAATTACATGGGACAAATGTTCAAGCGAGTATGCGGGCAATCGATCTCCATGTATATCAAAGAGCTCCGAATCGGGAAGGCCAAGGAATTACTGACCTATTCGGAACTGACGCTTAAAGAAATTGCACCGGAGGTAGGCTTTAAAAACATACATCATTTTAATCGCGTGTTTAAGCAGGTAGAAGGAATTAGTCCTGGACAGTGGAAGCGGAAGGAAATTCAGGGCATACGCAAGGACATTCATTTTTGATTCGAGCATATAAGGATCATGCCAAAGGAGCGATAACATGGATAAAGTATGGTCAGCAAGCTGGTTAATGGATAAGGCGTTTGAAGGGGTGTCCCCTCCTGACAATCTCTTTCATAAAGAACAGAGCAAGCCTGTTGCTATAGAGCACAGAGTGGATCTAGCCAATCGTCACTGGTTAATTAGGAAATCGTTCGAGCTGGATAAAAGCATGAAGCGCGCTGTACTGGATATTACAGCTGATGATTACTACAAGCTATATATCAATGGGCATCTGGCAGGTCAAGGACCAGCCCAGTCTACATTTGATCATTACTATTATAATCGTTACGATGTGACGGAGCTTCTTCGTCCTGGGCCCAATGTAATTGCTGTTCACGTCTATTATCACGGATTAATCTGCAGAGCGTATAACAGTGGTGACAATCGGCAAGGTATGATTGCTGAGCTTCGAATCGATGATGAGGTATTCGTGCATACGGATTCAACCTGGAGATGCTGGAATACGGAAGAATACGGTCACGGTGAAATCATAGGGTATGATACACAATTTGGAGAGCCCCTTGACCTGCGGCTCAAGCAGCCGGAATGGAAAGCCAACGGATTTGACGACTCTTCATGGGAAGAGGCTGTTGTCCAATCCACCGATCATGTGCTGTATCTGCAGCCTACCCCTCCTGTATCGGTATATGAGAAGTCTCCTGTTCAAATAATACAAGCGGCGCCGGGGCATTACCGCATAGATTTTGGCGAAGAAGTGACGGGACAAGTGAAGTTCACTGCTAGCGGACAGGCTGGAAACAAAATTGAGGTTCGATATGGTGAAGAGCTTCAGGACGATGGCGCTGTTCGTTATGAGATGAGATGTAATTGTACTTATCAAGAGGTATGCACCTTGTCGGGTGGCGTTGACGAGTTTGAGTTTTTTGATTACAAAGCGTTCCGTTATGTAGAGCTATTGTCTTATGAACCGGGGATTCACGTTGATTTGACGAGTATAGCAGCAATCGTGAGGCATTACCCGATGAAGGAGGACGCATGTATCTTCGAATCCTCTGACTCTTTGTTAAACAATATTTGGTCAATCTGTCGGAATGGGGTGAAATATGGCTCTCAAGAGGGGTATGTGGATTGTCCGTCGCGCGAGAAGGGACAGTACTTGGGAGACAATACAATAATAGCTCCATCCCAAGCCTACTTAAGCGGCGATCTTAGATTATTCCGTAAAGCGTTACTGGATTATGTCATCCTCTCCTCCAAGGTTTGCCCAGGACTTATGGCTGTTGCACCCGGACATTACATGCAAGAAATTGCCGATTTTTCTCTGCAATGGCCAGTGCAGCTGTTGAAATATTACAAAATGAGCGGCGATATTCAATTTCTACGTGAGATGTATCCGCATGCTTTAGGGATATTAGAGCATTTCGCTGCCTATGAAAGATGTGACGGACTCCTGGAGCGGGTGACGGATAAATGGAACCTGGTAGACTGGCCGGAGGGGCTTAGAGACGGATACGATTTTGATCTAAGAAAGCCGGTTGGCGCTGGCTGTCACAATGTTTTAAATGCCTTTTATTATGGAGCCCATGAAACGGTGGCGGAGATTAGCAGCATCCTCGGTGAATGTTCAGATGAGCAGAAGCTGACAAGCTTGTATCATGCCTATATTAAGACCTTCTATAATGAGGAAACCGGCTTGTTCGTCGATGCAGAAGGCTCCACTCATTCCTCTTTACATTCTAATGCATTAGCACTGTTATTCGGATTAGTACCTTCTGGGAAGAAACAACCTGTAATCGAATTTATTCGGAAAAAGCGTCTGTCTTGCGGTGTATATATGGCATATTTTGTCCTGAAAGCTCTTACATATGCAGGTGAACATGAGCTTGCATACGATTTGATTACATCCACGGATGAAAATTCCTGGGCGACAATGATCAAGGAAGGTGCCACTACCTGCTTTGAGAGCTGGTCCAAAGAGCATAAGTGGAATACAAGTTTGTGTCATCCATGGGCTAGTGCTCCAATATTAATTCTAATAGAAGATTTTATTGGTCTGTCATCGGCAGAACCGGGCTGGACGAAGATCGGATTCAACCCAAGTATTCCTCAAGCGCTTGAAGCTTTTCAGCTAGAAATCGAGACGCTAGCAGGTCGAATAGAGGTACATTATAAAGAAAAAAATATCCAGCTTATTGTAGATAACGGAGCGAATAAGTATATTTACGGATAGATGGCACCTCTAAACGATCCAATGGGTGGTGGTGAACATTGGTTGCGTTTCAACTCGCGCTCGTAAATTTCTCAAAACCAAAGGCGGAAATTGAAAGCAGGGGCGGTGAGCCCCTGCTTTTTTACTATACAAGGTCAAACACTCATCAGCCCTCGCCTTGATGTCTTTTCACGGTCGTATTTATGTCGAAGCATGGCATCCCATGTAAGAAAAAAGTAAGAACTCTTTGCTAGAATGAGATCCATATTGTGATGGGTGAAGCCGTCATATTTAACTCTAGGGAGGAGAACAAAGGATGAAACAACGAAAATGGTTGGTTTGGATGCTGATCAGCTTGATGGTGTTCAGTATGTTTCCGTCTTCGGTTAGTGAAGCAGATTCTATGGACAATCCGTTTCTGAATGCCGTAGAAGTGGAGGTGGATCGAGATGATCATGTCTATGTCCGCACTCACAATGGGCAGACAGGATTTCTGAAAAAAGTGGATCGGACTACGAGTGTTGTGACGGATGTTTATGCAGATGTAGCCGCTTTTACAGTAGATGGTGCAGGGAATATATATATTGTTAAAGTAACCAATGGGGATTTGCTGAAAATCGATACCGATCAGCATGAAACTCATATCGCTACGGATATTCCTCCGAAGTTCACAGGGGTTACAGGTAATGGGGTTTTTTACTACATAAACAACAATACTGTTCATAGCATAGACACCAGGGCGAGTGATCCCCAGCCTCAACCGGTGCCCGAGATCCCTGTAAACGGGGTTAGAGCCATGAGTACAGGGGTAGACGGGAATGTATATGTTATTGCTACAGGTGATCAGAATGATTATAACTTATACACCATAACAGATGCGGACATAGCCTATAAACCGTTAATTTCAAGCGAGCATTATCATGATTTTAAGGATTCAGCCATGACGGTCGACAAGCAAGGACAAGTTTATATTACCAATAGGTACGGTCCACCAGCTCTATGGAAAGTGAGAAATAATGGATTCTTGGAGACCGCTTTCCCGGAGAGAAATATTCCATCGATCGAACAAAGTGTGGCCATAGACAGCAATAATATTCTATATGTGACACGATGGGACAACGAATATAAATCGAAAATCGTGAAAACCATTGATGAGCAAGGCAACATCGCAGCTTATGAACCGCACAAGGTACCGGTCTATGACCCTGTAGCCGAAGCCAACAAAGCAGCAACCTATTCAGCAATGCGGGCAGTGCTGGAGCATCCTGCGACAGGAAATGCATTAGATACTGACATCGCACAATTCCTAGATGAGTCGATAAGAGAAGTGTATGGTTTTCTCATGAAGGGATGGACGTACAACAACCTGTCGGATACCAGTAAAAATCTCATAGCAGACAATTTGGTGTCACTCAAGGAATACACCAATTATGAAAGTGTGGATGAGATCCGAAGTGATTTTGAAGAAACGCTGCCTTTAATGATGATATTATTCCTCCCGATCGAAAGTGATGACCATAGAATCGTAGCGGCATCATTGCAGCTTTCACTCAGCATGTTCGAGTTAGTTACAGAGGAACATCCGCTCAATGATATCCAGTATAAGGTTATAGCCCGGCGCCTTATTGACAACCAGCCGTATGTCTACGAGGATATTATCCCGATGAATACAGACGTTGAAAAAGATAACATTATACGGGCGTTTTTTGGAAGTCACATCCCTGCTGTTGCACCATTAGGTGATGTGTTGATAAACAAAGGAGATTCCGTAACGATAGATTACTCTAATGTATATCCTGGCGGAATCTTAACCGCTGTCGCTGAGGACCCTTCTGCAGTGACTGTAAGTAACAATACAGGCAGTGCTTTTGACATTAAAGGTTTAACTGAAACCCGTGCTGCAGCCATTACGATCACGTATAGGGATACCGCGGGCCATGAACTATTCTCTGGCAACATGTCGGCAGGTGTTCTTGCTGAACCGGTCTACCGCATTGGAGAACTTGCGGACCTGACCGCAAAGTCTGTAACGGCAGGCTATGCATCAGGAACTCAGGAGACGAAGTCGGCAGTTGTACGGAACACGGGAACCGAAGCTCTGGAGAACCTGAAGGTGGCATTGACCGCAGGGGATGTGGATGATTTTGAGCTGACTCCGGTCGAGCAAGTGCTGCAACCTGGGGAAGAGGGAAGCTTCACAGTTAAGGCAAAGGACGGCTTGGCGGCAGGAACCTACATGGCAACAATTACGTTGACGTCGGATCACCTGTCGAGCGTGACATTGAACGTCAAACAAGTTGTACATCCACAGCCGGCGCCTCCAGCGCCTAATCCACCAGCTACACTGCCTCCAGTAGAAACACCGCCTTCGACTTCAGTCCCGAGTCAGCCTGGGTCTCAAGCGGTGGAGGTTCTGGTAAACGGAAAGGTTGAAAAAGCGGGAACCCTCATTCAGTCAACCGCAGGTAACCGATCTGTCGCGACGGTTGTGGTAGATCCGGAGAAGCTGAATGAAAAGCTGGCCGCTGAAGGAGATCATGCCATTGTGACCATTCCGGTTCCAGGCAAAGCGAGCCTTGTCATTGGTGAGTTGAATGGGCAGATGGTGAAAAATATGGAACAGAAGCAGGCGATAATCCAGATTCAAACGGACAAAGCGGCTTACACGATACCTGCAGGGCAAATCAATATGGATGCCATTTCTAACCAGATTGGCCAGGAGGTTAAGCTCTCAGATATCAAAATTCAGATTTCAATGGCGGATGCCCATGAAGATATGAAGCAGGCTGTTCAACAGGCTGCGGCGGATGGGGGATTCAGCATTGCTGTTCCGCCCGTGGATTTTTCCATTCAGGCCTCTTATCAAGAAAAAATCGTGGATATTCAGAGCTTCGACACTTATGTTGAGCGTTCCTTGAAGCTGCCGGCGGGGGTAGATCCTTCCCAAATTACAACCGGCATTGTTATAGATGTCGATGGAAGCATCCGGCATGTGCCTACGAAAGTAGTGGAAGCTAACGGAGGGTATTCGGTCGTTATGAACAGCTTGACGAACAGCACTTACGCGGTGATTTGGCACCCCGTGGAATTTAGTGATACTGCGGAGCATTGGTCCAAAGACGCTGTCCATGATATGGGCTCCAGAATGATTGTGAACGGGACGGGAAAAGGTGTGTTTAGCCCGAACCAGGAGATCACACGTGCAGAGCTTGCTGCTATCATGGTTCAGGCTTTGGGATTGAAGGCTGAAGAGGGATCTACAGCCTTTGCGGATGTAGAAGCCTCTGCTTGGTATGCAGGCGCAGTTGAAGCTGCATTTCAATACGGGCTCATTAGCGGCTTCCAGGACGGCTTGTTCCATCCAACGGATAAGGTCACTCGGGAGCAAGCGATGGTTATGCTGTCGCGAGCCATGACGCTTACAGGCTTGTACGAGAATGTAGAGCAGCAGCATGTGAAGGAGATTCTGGCTCACTTTGCGGATGGAGCACAGATTGCGGATTGGGCTAAGAGCCAAGCGGCCAATGCCCTGCAAGCAGGTATCATTCACGGCAAGAGCGGTCAAAAGCTTGCACCGAAGGATGCGATCACCCGGGCAGAAGCTGCAGCGATCGTGCAAAGGCTCTTGCAAGAATCGGGACTCATTTAGATTAGAGATGTGGATGAAGCTCCATCGCCGTATTTCTATAGACCGTGCATGCCTTATGCACGGTCTTATTTTAATGGGAGCAGGTTTGGCTTATTGGGGGCGGATCCTGGAAGGAATCGACGTAGTCCAGCAAACGTTCAATGGTGGTGGATGCGACATGGCAGCGGGTATCAGAGGAAGCATAATAAATGTATACCTCACCATTCGGGTGCGCCACGACGCCATTACAGAACAACACATTGGATACATCGCCAATCCGCTCTTCCCCTTCCGGTGCAAGCAGATGGCCTGCCGGGAGGTGAGTGACCCAGCAATATATTCCCCCGAATTAAAATCTGCGTTTATGAGTGTTTCGTCAACCACCCCATCCCACAAAGTAAGAATATCCATAAAACTAGATGTTTATCTCCATGTTGTGATCTCTTCAAGAGGCGTAAACTTTACATTGTGATGAAGAAGGGGAGGGATCATGAGTGAAGTCAAACACATTATTTAAGGAGCACATGCTGCAGTATAAGTTCAGCTATATGATAGGGACAGCGTTATTGTCCATATCCTGCCTTCTTCAATTGTATATTCCTCAGGTGCTTGAGACATTTACAGACCAATTGCAGGGAATGTCCATCACTGCAGAGGAAATTATCTCATTAGCTTGGTTGATCGCAGGGATCGGCATTCTATTGGCTGTGTTTCGAGCTACAGCCCGGATTGCTCTGCTGCGGCTAGCCCGATTAATCGAAAAGAATGTGAGACAGAGGCTGTTCGTGAAATGGGAAGGCTTGTCCAACGAATACTTTTCCAGGCAGCGTATCGGGGACTTGATGTCCCATGCCGTGAATGACATTAACATTTTGCGGGAAGTAGGCATGATGGGCGTATTCGCATTGGTTGAGGCGGCTGTATTGATCGTTATAGCTATTGCGGCCATGGCGAGCACGGTTCATGCCGGACTTACCGCCTTGGTTATGCTGCCATTGCCGGTACTGGCGTATATGGCTTATCGTTTCCGTACACAAATTGAGGTGAGAACGACCCGTGTGCAGGAGGCTATTGGCCAGCTTACCAGCCGGGTACAGGAGTTCTGTGCAGGCATTCGAGTCGTCAAGGCTTATGTGCAGGAAGAGCAGGAGCTTGACAAGTTTAAACAGGACAATGAGCTCAATGTTGCAACCAATCAGAAGCTTATAGAGTCGAACTCCTTCTTTACCGCTTTAAGCCAAGCCATCGTGGGTTTTAGCTATTTACTGTCTGTTGTATTCGGAGGGCTGCTGGTCATGCGGTCCAGTATCACCCTGGGTGAGTTTGTTGCATTTAACACCTATTTAACGATGCTGATTCCTCCGGTGGAGAATTTGGGGCGCGTGATCAATGTGTTTCAGAGAGGAAGAGCAGCAGATATCCGGCTGCGCAGCATATTGAATACCCCGGCGGCGGTTGTTGATGCTGAGGAGGTGCAGCGAGTCCCTGATCTTAAGGGGCACATTGAGTTTAAGGGACTGAGCTTTCGTTATCCTGACCAGTCCAGAGAGGTGCTGGAGGATATTCAGCTCACGGTGCCGGCGGGCAGCAGCCTGGCGATTGTCGGGAAGGTAGGCAGCGGAAAAACGACGCTCGTCCACTTGCTGCTGCGGCTCTACAATCCGCCAGAAGGAACGCTTTTTATGGATGGTATAGATATAAGGAGCATTCCTTTGAAGCAGCTGCGGCAGTCGATCGGATTTGTGCCTCAGGAGCATATGCTGTTCTCCACAACGATCGGTGAGAATATTGCCTTTGACCCCAAGGAGTATACCTTCAAACAGATTACGGAAGCGGCCAAAATAGCTCAGGTGCATGATAACATCATTGAATTTCCCAGACAATTTGATACCTCGCTCGGTGAAAGAGGCGTGTCTTTATCAGGAGGACAGCGTCAGAGAGTGAGCATAGCTCGAGCACTCATCAAAGAGCCGTCCATCCTTATATTTGATGATAGCTTATCCGCGGTCGATGCAGAAACAGAAGAGAGAATTTTAGCAGAGCTCAAGAGAATGATGAAGAACAGGACGACCATCATTACAAGTCATCGGCTGTCTGCCATTCGACATGCAGATCAGATTGTTGTCATGGATCAGGGACGGATTGTTGAAAAAGGGACGCATCGTGAGCTGATGAAACAAGGCGGCATGTATGCTTCGATTTATCATATGCAGACTATGAACCGCGTAATGGAGGGATAGCATGGACATTCATGAGGAAGCTCAGCTGAAGAAAGTGAAGGATTCATTGTTGTGGAGAAAAATGATGCGGTTTGCTATCCCCTATCGGAAGCGGATTGCGGGTTCTTTTGTGCTTGCCATGCTGATTGCTGCATTGACCGTAGCCCAGCCGCTGCTTGTAAAAAATGCAATTGATGAGCGCATCCACGGTATTTTCAAACCGATGATTGCTACGGATTCCTCCATTGCGCCAGCAGACCTTGCCCCTGTTGTAACCGGGGATGCAATACCTTATGAAGATCGTATGTATTATCGGGTCAATGCCAAGGACCTGACTGAATCGGTGGGGGGAGAGAGCGTTCAGCGCGCTCAAATTGTTGCCTATCAAGATCAATATTATGTATTGAACGGTTGGGTGGAGAGAACAGACGAGCTCACGTTTATTCCCGCCGCAAGCGGGATGGAAATCACGGCACCCGAAGGGCGTACTCAGCTTGTGGAGCCTATGACGGACAGCCAGGTTCGCGCGTTCCGGAGTCAGGACGTCAGCGGTTTTATTACGATCGGTGTGCTCTTTCTGATCAGTGTCGTATTGGCAGGGGTGTTTACATACTGGCAATCCATATTGCTTCAAACGACGGGACAACACATTATTCGTGATCTGCGTGTTGTCATGTTTGAGCATTTGGCGAAGCTGCAGACCTCGTTCTATGATCGAAATCCTGTAGGCCGGCTCGTAACCCGGGTAGCTTATGACGTCGAAGCCGTGAATCAATTGTGCTCACAGGTTATTGTCAATCTGGCCAAGGAGCTGCTGTTGTTGATCGGGATCGCTGCGATTATGCTTCATCTCAACGTCTCACTGGCACTCGTTTCGTTTGCGATGATTCCACTGCTGATTGTTATTACGATTTATTTCAAAAAGGTGATTCGGGAATCGCAGCGGCTCTCCCGCATCATGCTCTCCAAGCTTAACTCGTTCCTGGCTGAAAGCTTGAGCGGCATGAGTATCGTCCAAATATTTACTCGGGAGAAGAAGCAGCTGGAGCAGTTTGTGGGTCTCAACGATGCGCATTACCAAGCAGGCATGAAAGCAACGGTAAATAACTCTCTTTTTAATCCGCTGATCGGTCTCTTCGGCAATCTGGCCCTGGCTCTCATCGTATGGTACGGGGGTGGCTCTGTGTTGGCGGCTACCGTTACGTTTGGGGTCGTGTACGCTTTTACAACATATGTTCGCCAATTCTTCCAGCCGTTAATGGCGCTCTCAGACCGCTACACCCAAATCCAGATGGCATTGACATCAGCAGAGCGTATCTTTGAGCTTCTGGAAGAACAGCCGGCTATCATGGATTCGCCGCACGCGAAGGAGGTTACCAAGCCGCTTCAGGGCAGCATAGTCTTCGACAAGGTGTGGTTCGCCTATGAGGCTGACGATTGGGTGCTTAAAGATATCAGCTTTGAGGTCAAGCCGGGAGAAACGGTGGCCTTTGTAGGCTCAACCGGGGCAGGGAAGAGCTCGATCATTCAGCTGATTAATCGTTTCTATGATATACAAAAGGGAAGCATTTGCTTGGACGGGAAGGCTTTAAACAGCTATGCATTGACGGGGCTCAGACAATCGGTGGGAGTTATTCAGCAGGATCCGTTCGTGTTTACAGGCAACGTATATGAGAATATACGGCTCAACCGCACGGATATTTCCGATGAAGAAATTACATTGGCCGCGAAGGCGCTGCACATGGATAGCTTCATTCAGCAGCTGCCGCAGCAGTACGAAACCATGCTGGGGGAGCGGGGGATCAAGCTTTCGTCTGGACAACAGCAGCTATTGTCCTTTCTCCGGGTGTACGTAAACAATCCGGACATCCTGATTCTCGATGAAGCTACGGCTCACGTGGATACAGAAACCGAGCAAACTCTGCAGGCCGGGCTGCTTGAAATGTCCAAAGGCAAAACGACATTGATTGTAGCGCATCGTCTATCCACGATCCGTCATGCGGATAAGATTATTGTGCTTCATAAGGGTGAAATTAAAGAGGTGGGTACGCATCATGCTCTACTCCAGCAAAAGGGAGTGTATCGTAAATTATATGATCTGCAGAACAAAGAACACAGCTTGGATGCCATGCCCCATGTACAGTAGCAAAGTTAGTGCTTAGGCGTTGTCTCATAGTTTTTGGCGTAGGTGGAAGGAGAGAGGCCTTCGGTCTTCTTGAACAGGCGGCTGAAATATAGCTCGTCCTCGTACCCTACGCTGCGCGCAATGGCCTTCAGTCTGTAATCCGATAAAATCAACAGCTCCTTCGCGCGGTCCATACGCAGATGCGTTAAATAGTGAATCGGGCTGTAATTCGTATATTTTTTGAATAAACGAGAGTAGTGGCTAATGCTCAGACTAGCCATCGTAGACAGCTGCTCTAAGGTAATGTTTTCGTTGTAGTGATTGACCATATAATTGATCGTTTTTTCTATAGCCATCGTGGTATCCCCGGTGACCAGTTGAGTTCTTAAATCCGTCAGTATTTGCATAAGCAGCTCAAGGAACAGAATGCGCCGATGCATCAAGGTGAACTCACCTCGACGCTTCATATTTTGCACTAATTGTTCCATCGTGTTCACCAAGGAAAGAGGCGTCAGGATCGTATACGCCCCGCTCAGCGGAAAGGGCGAGGGTGGACTGTGATCTGAATTGCCGGGGTCATTTGAGGCACAAGCTAGGGCATACTCAAATCGGACGAAATAAAACTCAATGGCTGGCTCAGACATGCGCTCAACGACCATGCCGGGCGACACGACGAACAGCCTGCCAGGCTCCGCCGTATATGAGTTTCCGTCCAGCATGAAGGTTCCGCTGCCTCTGGTGACCATCCATATGCTATGAAAGCGATGTTTGTACGCTTTGCTGTGCCAGCATGGTCCGTGCTTGGCTAAGCCGGCAATGAGAACGTTAAAGTTCATTTGATTCAGCTGCTTCATGATTTCCCATGGTTTACTCAAGCTGGTTTCCCCCCTAGTCTCTATACGATTTATACAAGACCCACGCTACAGTTATTCATTATAATAGCTTCGGCTTGGTATTTTAACCTATTTTTCTCAGCATGCAGCAATGTCATAAACCTTACATGCATACAGGAGGCCGTATGAGTCAATATATTTTGAAGCTGAATGAGAACCGAGTGCGAAGAAATTACCGCGGAGGCTATGGGCTTGACGTATTCAAGGGAAAAGAGGCTTGTGCCGACGGGGAGACTCCGGAGGATTGGATCTGCTCTACGGTGACAGCCAAGAATCCGGGTCTTGCGCCACGGGAAAACGAGGGCTTATCCCAGGTGCTTGTGGATGGGGAGCTCATCACGGTAAAAGAGCTGTTTAAACGAGAGAAGGAGTTTTATTTAGGAGCGGCGGCGGAAATGCCGTTTCTGTGCAAGCTGCTTGATTCCCAGATGAGACTGCATACACAGGCTCATCCTACGAAGGAGTTCTCGCGTGCCTTCCTGAATTCAAATCACGGCAAGCTGGAATGCTATTATATTCTGGATGTCCGGGATGATGTCGAGCCCTATATCCGGCTGGGGTTTCAGCATTCGCCTGCGCGGATGGAGTGGAAGCGGATCATCGAGACGCAGGATTTAAAAGCGATGGATGACTGCTTTGAGCGGATACCGGTTCAGCCCGGACAAATCTGGTACATTCCGGGCGGCGTTCCGCACGCGATAGGCGAGGGAATTACGATGATTGAAATGATGGAGCCTTCGGATTGGGTCGTGCGGTGTGAATTTGAGCGCGAAGGGCTGGTTGTACCGCCGGAAGCCCGGTTTATGGGAAGGGATCTGGAGTTTTGCCTGGATGTGTTTGATTATACAGAATATACTCCGCAGGAGGTGCAGGACAAGTTCAAGCTAACCCCGAAGCCGCGCGGTCAGGTGGAGAACCTGGTCGATACAGATATAACCCGGGATTTCAGAGTGGATCGGCTGAAGGTACAGGGTGAAACCACATTGGCCACGGAGAACAGGCTGATGGTGGGAATTGTTGTGACCTCTGAAGCCGAGATTTGTGCGGGGGGAAGCTGGTTCACGGTGAGCAAAGGGGAGAGCTTTGTTGTGGCCGCCAAGGCTACCGAGATTCATTTCCGGGGAGATCACGCGGAGATCATCTTGATCAGCTAGGAAATCACGGAGAATGAGCCGAGTGAATTCAGGATGGAGTGCCTGAGTTTGCTCGGCTTTTTTATCATGAATCCCCTTCTGTATTCTGCCTTACGGTCTGGAGTCCGTCCATTGTGGTAAGATAGGTGAAAAAAACAAGGCTGCAGGCCCGGCATGATTCCGGCGGCGGTCATTGTGACAAAGCCGCGGAGGATGAGCGATGAACAAAATACCCCCTTGGATATGGAAGGCGCTTGGAGCAGCAGTCATTGTTGGCGGCTTGCTATGGTTTCATCAGAATGTGCTGGATCTCAGCCCGAGTACGATTCAGGCCTGGATGCTCTCGCTCGGCTGGGCGGCGCCGGTCATTTATATCGCACTATATACACTGCGGCCGCTGATTCTGTTCCCGGCCTCCCTATTGTCTGTGGCTGGCGGGTTGGCCTTCGGGCCGCTGTGGGGAACGGTGTATACGATCGCAGGTGCCGTCATGGGAGCGGCGGTCGCTTTTATGGCTGCACGAATGCTGGGAAAACGACTTGTGAAGAAGGAATGGAAGGGCCAATGGAGCAAGGTGCAGCAGCAGCTGGAGGAGCGCGGATTTGTCTATGTTGTGGTGCTGCGGCTCATTCCGTTATTTCCCTTTGACCTGATCAGCTATGCGGCCGGAGCCTCGAAGGTCAGGCTGCTGCCGTTTGTGCTCGGCACGCTGGTCGGGATTATACCGGGAACCTTTGCCTACAATTTTCTCGGCGCGAGCCTGGCAGAGGGCAGGACCGGGCTCATTCTGGCCGCTGCGGCCGTGCTTCTGATTGCAATTGCGGTACCGCTGCTCATTAAACGAAAGATGAATACGGCAAAGGACAAGAGAGAAAATCCCAGGGAAGCATAAGTGCTGAGTGCGGACCACTCCAGGCTTACCTGATCCTGATCCTGCGGGTCTTGCCGTTTCATCCATGCCCCAAACCCGCTATAATGGGAGAGGATGCATTACATCACATGATATTGGGAAACTGCGGGATTCACGTTGTCCTGGTATAAATAGAGAGGTTTTGAAGATGAAGAATCATTTCTGGCTGGAATTGCCGCGGCCATTCTTTGTGCTGGCACCGATGGAGGATGTAACGGATGTCGTGTTCCGGCACGTTGTGAGTGCCGCGGCAAGACCGGATGTGTTTTTTACGGAGTTTGCGAATACAGAGAGCTACTGTCATCCGGAAGGGAACCAAAGCGTGCGCGGCCGCTTGACGTTTACAGAGGATGAGCAGCCTATGGTCGCTCATATTTGGGGAGACAAGCCGGAGTATTTTCGCCGGATGAGCATCGGGATGG
The DNA here is from genome assembly GCF_044383795.1 of Paenibacillus sp. JSM ZJ436. NCBI lineage: Bacteria > Bacillati > Bacillota > Bacilli > Caryophanales > Paenibacillaceae > Paenibacillus > Paenibacillus sp. JSM ZJ436. Next base: position 78,104 of record NZ_JBISEO010000007.1, on the reverse strand, counting down.
CGGAGGAAGGCTTCCGAGGCGTTGACATTAATATGGGCTGCCCCGTACCGAATGTGGCGGAGCACGGCAAGGGCAGCGGCCTCATCTGCCGGCCGGATCTGGCCGGAGACATCGTCCAGGCTGCCAAGGCAGGGGGCTTGCCCGTTAGCGTGAAGACAAGACTTGGCTTTCATGCTGTAGAGGAATGGCGGAGCTGGCTGACTCATATTTTGAAGCAGGATATTGCCAACCTCTCTATCCATTTGCGGACCAGAGACGAGATGAGCAAGGTGCCGGCGCACTGGGAGCTGATTCCGGAGATCAAGCAGCTTCGGGATGAGATCGCGCCGGATACGCTGCTTACGATCAATGGAGATATTGCGGATCGTAAGGCCGGATTGAAGCTGGCCGAGCAATATGGTGTAGATGGCATTATGATCGGGCGGGGGATTTTTCACAATCCGTTTGCCTTCGAGAAGGAGCCTAGAGAGCACAGCAGTGAGGAGCTATTGAATTTGCTGCGGCTGCACCTCGATCTTCACGACCAGTACTCCGCGCTGGAGCATCGCTCGTTCCGGCCGCTGGCCCGCTTCTTCAAAATCTATGTCCGCGGCTTCCGCGGCGCAGGCGAGCTGCGGAATCAATTAATGAACGCCAGATCCACAAGTGAGGTCCGTTCCCTGCTGGATGCTTTCGGGAATGTGGAGCACAGCAGAACGGAATAGACATAAGAAATGGCAGCATGAATTAAGCACAGAGCCGGATAAGACAGGAGGCTGCTCCTGTTATTATCCGGCTTTTTGCGTATGCCATGGGTTTACGGCGCTGCAAATGTATTGGAGCAAAAAGGAGTATAAAAACAAAAATCGGGGCATTCGATGATGTGCAGCTGGAGCTGAAGGGGGCACGCGAAGCATTAAGCGGTGGGGCTATAGCTCCTTAACCGTTTTACACTGAGCATATATACAGCAGCAAGGCCGATCAGGTTCATATGAATCTGGTTGGCCTTGTGTGTTTTATATGCACCTTGCTCAAGCCAGCTTGTCCCTATATTCCTGCGGGGTTAGGCCGAATTTATCCTTGAACAATTTGATGAAGTAGCTGGTCTTCATATAGCCCAGTCCCTCCGCGATCTCGTACACCTTCTCGCTCGTGTTCCGCAGCTTGTAGGTGGCCTGCTCCATTTTCAGGCGGAATAAATAATCGCTGATGCCTTCACCGGTTTCCAGCTTGTAGACCTTCGAGAGATAGGAGGGATTCAAGAACACATGAGCTGCGATGGATTGCAGGGACGCCTCGCTAAGATGATGGTACACGTAGTCCTGAACCTGCCGAACAAGACTGGACCGTGAATCCTTGGTTTCAGCGTCCACGCTCTGCTTGTAAACCTGCAAAATGCTCATGGACCAATCGCGCAGCTGCTGGATGGTATGGAACTGAGGGCCATTCACCAGCTTCTTGTATTCCTCCCCGAGCAGCTCCTGAATCCAGCGCTTGCTCTTATGAATGGAGTAGCTGAATGCACTGACAATCATGAAATAGGTCTCCAGAATATGCTCATGAGAGTGGCTCCATTTTTGCTCCAATTCATTAAATATGGCATCCATCTTCTCATCCAGGGCTTCCCATTGACCGGCCTCAATGAGGTGGACCAGCATCGGGGGATCATATAAATGAGTCAAGGAATTCACGGACCTTGCTTCCGGCTCCGGCTGCTCGGCAAGGGTCAGCAGCAGCTCCCGATCGCTACCGATATGCTGGCGGAACTGGATCACGGACTCATCATAGAGTTTCTTCACTTGCTGTGGGAATGGGCCCCATCTGCTGAGCAGGACGGAGATCGTCCCCTTCAGAAATTGCTTGACGCTGTGCTGCAGCCGGGACGCTTTGTTCTCGGCTTTATCCTTCCAATCCAATTCGCTGCTTCCGGTACCCGGTTTAGGCTGAATCAGGAAGATGAGATAGCCATGCTTATCCTTGATCTGCCAAATGTGAAACGTGTCGGCAAACAGCTCCTCCGCCATATTGAATATGGCATACTCCATCAGAGGAACATCATTCCCCCGATAGCGGTCAAAATAATCCTCCAGCCGGATCAGCATCAGGCTGTACGGCACCTCCTGCCGCAGAGGCAGCTCCAATAGCTCAAGCCGCTCATCCAGCTCCTCGAATGAGACACGTCTGCCCTCAAGCAATTCCATGAGCAGATGATTGCGAAGGGCGGGCTGGTTAAGCTTAATGGACTGCATTGCATTCTGGTATGAAGCGATGGACTTCCACTCGTCCTCAATGCTTTTGAGGGCTTTCGTCACAGCACCTAGCACTTCCTCGTCTTCACAGGGCTTGAGTAAATAATCGGTCACCTGGTTTTGAAGCGCGCGCTTGGCATAATCAAAATCATCATATCCGGTGAGAAGGATACAGCGGATTTTTTCCCATGAAGCTCTGACCTGCTCGATCAGATCGAGCCCGGAGTCTCCGGGCATGCGAATATCTGTGATCATAACACTGATCGGGTGGACGGTGATAATCTCCAGAGCCTCCCGAGCCGAGTAGGCTTTATGAACTTTTACAATGTCGAGCTGTTCCCAGGGTATCATTTCCGCGAGGTCATCTACCAGGTCGGGCTGGTCATCGACAATAAGAAGCTGATGCATCTGTCACACTCCAATTCTTGTAAGCTTTGCTGCTGTGCAGCCGATTGAAATCAAGGGAGACCGCTAAAGCAGGCGACTCTTATTCGCCGGGCTCTATCGGCCATTGGATCCTCACCTTCATCCCGCCATGCTCCCCGGGAGCAAAATTCAGCGACGCCTCATTCCCGAATTGCAGGAAGATGCGCTGGTGTATGTTCCACAAGGCCGTGCCGGTTTCCGTCGTCGAAGGCAGCGTAATGCGATGCTGCAATTCTTGAATCTGATCCAGGGTCATGCCCATGCCGTTATCCTCAATGGTAATGCAGTTCAGTCCGTCCGCCTGCTCGCCGCTGATCGTTACGATGCCGTCCATAGCAGATTTCTCAATCCCATGGATGACAGCGTTCTCAACGAGTGGCTGCAGCAGCAGCCTTGGCACCTCAAGTCTCAGCATGCTGTCCGGCACGTCAATCTCGTACGACAAATGCTGGATATGCATTTTCTGAATTTCGAGATAGCTCTCAATGAGGTTTAATTCCTCGCTCAGCGCCGCGCTCGATTTCTCGCTCCTTGTGGTGTACCGGTAATATTTACTGAGGTGCATAGCCATATCCATAACCTGCTGCTTCTTGCCCAGCCGAGCCAGACTGCGAATCAATGCAAAGCAATTGTACAAAAAATGCGGATTGATCTGCGACTGAAGCTGCTTCAGATTCGCCTCCCGCGTGCTGATCTGCTCTGCATACACCTTGTGAATCAACCGGTCAATGTCGGATGCCATATCGTTAAAGCGCTCAAACAGATACGAGAATTCGTTGTTCGGATTTACCGTGATCCGGGTGGAATACTCGCCGTCCCGCAGCCGCTGTACATTTCGGATGAGCAGCCATATCGGACGCTGTACGTTCCGGTACAGCAGATACGCAGCGACAGTGCTTAAGATCAAGAGCAGGCCGATCGATCCATAAAAAAGATTACGCGATTTCACAATAGGCTCCAGAATGGCCTCCAGCGGATAATAATCGACCAGATATCCGTCCAGGGACTCGATCCGGACGGTACTTACCAGATACTGTTCACCTGCAAGCTCCATCACCGTACTGTCCTGCCCCCTAAGAGGCTCAGCGACGATCCGGCGGCTCAATTCCTCCATCTTGTCCAGATCGGCGGTGCTGTTCGTAATCATCTGGTCCGAGGGCAGGAGCATAAAGGGATCTCCCTGGCCTCCCAGCTTGAAGCGGTCCAGATCCTTGGCCAGCAGATCCTGTGGAAATGAAACCTCCACGACAAGCCCGGCCTGTTCAATGCGGTCTCGCATGCTCTCCGGCTTGACGACATGGCGGACATACCGATACTCCATGCGCCCGCCGACGTTCATTTCTTTGAACTGCCAGGTTGGCGATGCGATGCGTTTCAGCTCCTCCAGATCAAAGGCCGCGCGCGGATTCGTAGAGACGATATCCTGCTGCTGCGGAGCAATGACGCTGTATTGTGTATCCCACCGTTCCGCAACATTTAACAGGCGGAGGCGCTCCAGCATCCGGGATTTCTCGGAATTGCGCTCATAGGCCGTCCGGATGGAGGGCAGCTGCTGCAGCTCTTGAATGTGGATATCCTCACTAAGAAGAAAAGCAAGGGTGGATAAATTGTCGACGCTGTTGTCGAATTCGGTAGCAAGGAAGCGCAGATCCTTCTGCTTCATAGCCCGGATTTCACTGCTTACGACCGAGACACTGACCCGGTTGGATAGGCTGTACAGCACCAGGATCGGGATCAGCAGCAGCACTAGCACGATAATCATCTTGGTTAATGTATTGGTTTTGATCGGTAACAACATCACTTCTTCCCTTCCTTGGTGAACGGCGCCGGCTCATAATAGTCAACAGAATGGCATCGTTCCAAAAATCGTGGTCTATAAGCATGGGAGCGCTGTTGATACAATTATTAATACAGAAACCGTTGAAAATCAATCCATGTCAACAATTAAGTAGAGGAGCGAAGCAGGATGGAAAGCGTGAAAAGCAACCCGCAGGCAGCACCAAAGCCTTCCGTCAGTAAAGTAAGAAAAAGCAAAAAGCCAAGGGAGAAGCTAGGCAGAACATGGCCGCTGCATCTCATGCTGTTACCGGCTGCGCTGGTGACTCTGATTTTTGCCTATGTGCCTATGGGCGGCCTGATTATGGCCTTTCAGGATTTCAAGCCATACGATGGCGTCTTTAATTCTCCATTTGTCGGTCTGGAGCATTTCCGATTTATGTTCGAGTATCCCGACAGTAAGCAAGTCATTATCAACACCCTGATTATTGCAGGACTCAAGATCGTGTTCGGGCTTCTCGTTCCGTTCACCTTCGCCATTCTTCTGAATGAAATCCGCCTGACCCTGTTCAAGCGGGTCGTCCAGACCCTGGTTTACCTGCCCCACTTTATTTCATGGGTCATTCTGGGTGCCATCCTGACCGATATGCTTGGCAGTGAGGGCATCGTCAATGGCATGCTGCAGGCCATGGGTATGGATCCGATCTTTTGGCTCGGGGACGGGAACTGGTTCCGGTTTACGGTCGTCGTCAGTGACATTTGGCAGAACTTCGGCTTTAACACCATCGTGTTCCTTGCGGCATTAGCGGGTGTGAATCCGTCGCTGTACGAGGCGGCCGAGGTGGATGGCGCGAACCGCTGGAAGCAGACGCTGTATATTACGATCCCAGCCATGATTCCGATTACGGTCGTAGTCGCCACGCTGTCGATCGGTAATATTCTGAATGCAGGCTTTGACCAGATCTTCAACCTGTATAACCCGCTTGTGTACGACAAAGGAGATATCATTGATACATTTGTCTACCGCACCGCGATTTTGAATGGACAGTTCAGCTTTGGTACGGCAGTCGGCATGTTCAAGTCGGTGGTCGGTCTCGTACTGATCGTCATCTCTTACCGCCTGGCAGCAAGATATGCAGGCTACAAAATATTTTAGGGCGAAGGAGTAGAAAGAGATGTATTACAAAACAAGCGGCTATCGCATATTCAGTATCTTCAACTACACACTGCTCACATTGATCTGCATATCCTGTGTGCTGCCGTTGCTTCATATTCTGGCGGTCAGCTTCAGCGGAAGTGCGCCGGCGAACTCCAACCTGGTTGGACTTCTGCCCATTGATTTCAACGTCGAGGCATACACGAAAACACTGAACAACAGCAACTTCCATCAAGCATTGTCGATGGGCGTGTACCGGACACTGCTCGGCACCGTTGTCGGCATGGTACTGATCGTGCTCGCCGCCTATGCGCTGTCCAAGGATTCTCACGGCTTCCGCAGCAGATCCTTTTACACCTGGTACTTTCTGTTTACGATGCTGTTCAGCGGGGGAATCGTCCCGGCCTACATGTTGATCCGTAACCTGGATCTGATGAACTCCATCTGGGCGCTGGTGCTGCCGGTTGCCGTCAATGTCTTCAACATGGTTCTGATGATGAACTTCTTCCGGGCCGTGCCGAAGGAGCTGGAGGAGGCGTCACTGATTGACGGCGCGGGCCATTTCCGCACCCTGTGGAGCGTATTCCTGCCGATTTCCATGCCGGCGCTGGCCACCATCTCCCTGTTCACCATGGTCTTTCACTGGAATTCCTGGTTTGACGGCCTGCTGTTTATAACAGACTATAAGAAATATCCGTTGTCAACGTTCCTGCAGACCGTCATTGTTCAGCAGGATTTCAACAAAATTAACCCGGATGTGAACGAGCTTAAGAACATTTCCCAGCGTACCGTAAAATCCGCTCAGATCTTCATCGGAACGCTGCCGATTCTGTTAGTATATCCGTTCCTGCAAAAATATTTTGTGAAGGGTATTATCCTGGGTGCGGTAAAAGAATAGCGGTAAGACATAATAAATTAGCATAAATGCAAATATTGTGGCATTTCAGAGATTGCAGCAGTCGGGTTATAGTGTAAACGTATTCAAGAAACACGACACAAATAATGATGATGGGGGAAGTACACATGAAAAAATGGATGTCTGTTTTGTTGGTAGGCACGCTGTCCTTGAGCTTGGCCGCATGCGGCAGCAGCAATAACAGTGAAACCGATACAGCGAATAATAACACATCGCAGAATGAAGGCTCGACGGGATTTGAGAATGGCAAATATGATCCGCCGATTACGCTGACTACGGTACAAGGACTTGACTCCAATGCTTCGATCTTCAAGCAAGGCGAGACGATGGAGAACAATGTGCACACCGAGCTTATTAAGGACCGGCTCGGCATCGAGCTGAAATATGACTGGGTCGTAACGAACACGAATGACGCCTACAAAACCAAGCTCCGGCTGATGCTTTCTTCCGGGGAGAAAATGCCGGATGTCGTTCGCTACCGCGGTGACATGGAAACCGTCAACATGCTGATTGACTCCGGCCAGTTTATGGCTGTGGATGAGCTCGTTGAGCAATATGCCGGCGAGGAATACAAAAAGGGCCTGGAGCTCGATCCAACGATCTGGTATCCGGTAACACGCGACGGCAAGAAGATGGCACTTCCGATTCTGGATTACGCCTATAACTCGAACCAGACGCTGTTTATCCGGGAGGATTGGCTGAAGAAGCTGAACCTGAAGGCGCCAACGACGCTGGAGGAAATGGAGCAGGTGATGGATGCTTTTGTAAACCAGGATCCGGACGGCAACGGCAAGAAGGATACCATTGGTCTTGCAGCAGGCTTCAAGAATGGCTTTAACAACTGGATGACCGACATCGGCTTCGTGTTCGGAGCGCACGGCGTAATTCCAGGCAGCTGGAATCCGGATGAAAGCGGAAAGCTGAGCATGGGCTCTGTCGATCCGGCAGCCAAGGAAGCCCTAGCTACGATCCAGTCCTGGATGGAAAAAGGCTACATTTCTCAAGACGCAGCCTTGAAGGATGAAGTTGGCGCGTCGGAGTTCTTTACAAAAGGTCAGGCCGGCATGATGGTAGGTCCGAACTGGATTCCGGCATGGCCGCTGCCAGACTTCGAGAAGAACGTACCAGATGGCGAGTATAAAGCGTACCCGCTGCCTGCAGGTCCTACGGGTAAAGCAGGCGCCGCTGGAAACAACCCGCCTGTAAACGGCTACCTGTTCATCAACAAGGCTGCCAAGAACCCGGAAGCGGTTCTCCATTACTACAATTTCTTCTTCGATAACTTTGCAAATCCGGCAGAGGGCAGCGAATTCGCTCAGGGCTTTGCAGAAGGCTATGATTACGCAGTAGGTCCGGACGGCAAGGTTATCAAAACGTCAGAGGAAGCCAAAGCCAATCCGGAGCTGTTCCCTGGCGTAGATTTGAACAACCCGCTGCCAAACCCGATGTTCTACACCTTGACGTATGAAGGTGCACGGATTCCGACACTGTACGCCGAAAGTATGGTCAAGGCAGCGGAGGGCGGCGAGCTGGAAACTCCTTACGAGAAGACTGAGGTCGGCGGACGTCATCCCGAGAACGTTCAGGCTATGAAGGTGATTATGGATCAGCAGGACATTTACCTGAAGAACTACTACATGGGTCCCCTGACAGAAACGATGCAGAGCAAGAATGAATTGCTGAACAAGCTGATTAACGAAGCGTATAACAAGATTGTGTACGGCCAGGTTTCGGTCGACGAGTTCGATAAGATGGTCGAGAACTGGAAGAAATCCGGCGGTGAGCAAATCACGGAAGAAGTTAACGCTTGGTACGATACTGTAAAATAGCACGGCTTAAAGACATCCCCCCAAGTTTCCTTGGGAGGGATGTTTTTTTAAGTGGTGGGCAATGCTGACCTGAGCCATGCTACAATAGAAGAAAGCGAAAATGGGAGGATCACATGTCCTGGAGTAAATTGAAGCAGCAGCTAGAGAGCTTTCTGAGCCCCGCGCTGCAGGGGAAGGTGGAGTACCGTGCTACGAGCTACCGGTATGCGCCTGATAAGGCAGGAGACTGCTATATTACCGCATTCAAGCACAATGTGCTGAATATGAATGACCCCGGCAGCCCTGTCACATGGTATGCCTCCGAGCAGGAAATCAAGCAGGATGACACGATTCAGCTGCACATCTCTCCGGAAGAGGTAGAGGCAGTCCGCGCTGGCGCAAATAGCAGCATTCCCGAGGAGCGGCTGCGGGTCATGGCAGCAAGCCGGAAGAAGACCGCGCTCGCCAAGGAGCTGATGTCGGTCCAGACCGCGCTGAGTAAATCGAGCTTTACGGTGAAGGCCACACATTTTTTATCCACTTCTATAGAAGAAAATTTGGAGAGCAAGGATATTCTGCTCAATATTCTGGCCCTGGTGGACCGGCGGGTGGGGAGAAAGCGTCTGCTGGCTCTGACCGACACCATGAAGCTTAAGCATCCTGCGGTGCAGTATTTCTATGAGCTGCGGCGGAGTGCGCTGTAATGGAGAGGGCTACGCCATGCTACGCCATGAAAGGAAGAAAGTCCTGCTGGACGTGAGGCTTAGATAACCTATATGCTAGGGAGCATGAATCTATGGTTTGGGGGATGTCTGATTAATTATGTTGAAAAAAGAAATCGCTTATATCCGCAAGCAATTCAAGCTGGATCATGAGAAGCTTCATATATACGACATTCTGAACGTGTATATTATGAAGGATAGCAGCGAGGTGTATCATGATGAACGCCTGCCGTTTGAGATGCTGGACCGGGAGAAGCAGGAGCTGTATATGGGCAATTTCAAAAAGCTGCTGGCCGGAGAGCTCGATCAGAAGCTGTTCGAGCTGAAGCTGCACGAGGAAGCGGAGACGCCGACCCGGGTCATGCTTCACCAAGGCCTCGTAACCGGCGATCCGGAGGAGTGGCATGATCTGATGCTGCTGCTGGTGGAGAAGATGCTGACAGATACGACCTATGAGAAGGATACGGTCGTCACCTTTGTCCGGGGACAATACTATCAGCCGACTCAGGCGCGCAAGGATGAGAACGAAGAAAGCCCGAATAATGAAATGTTCGCGAATCCGTTTATTTTGTGCAGCATCAATTCGACCGAGCAGCAGCGCAAGTCCCTGCTCTTCGATTATGTAGAGCGAGAATTCAAATACAACGTGATTGTCGATCCCATCATTAAATTAAGCTCGCCGGAGCAAGGGTTCTTCTACCCGAGCGTGACCGACGGCTATTCCGATGTGAACCGGGTGCTGTACTGCTCGGGTAAGCCGAACGATCCCAATCTGCGCTTCATAGAAGAGGTTCTGAATGCGGAGAAGACGGTAACCGCGCTGGAGGAACGCTCTATTTTTGAGGAGATTGTGAAGGAGGTCGCAGAAGACCAGCTGGATGCCTCCAAGATTGCCAGTGTATATGAAGAAATTCATCAGGTGATCGAGACCCATGAGGAAGAGGAGCCGGTAAGGCTTGACTACAAGGATGTGGAGCGGCTCCTGACGGGAAGCGGTGTCGAGAACGTCACCGCCGAGAAGGTGGAGCGGGCTTTTGAGAGCATCGTCGATAACAAGAACTATGAGATCAAAGCAAGCAGTGTGATCCCGAAATTCAATTCCAAGTCCATTAAGATCAATACCAAGGTGGCGACCATCTCTGTCAGTCCGCAGGACTTGAAGTATGTGAAGCAGGTTAACTACCAGGGCAAGAAGAGCATCCTGATTGAGGTCGATGAGGACATTATCATTGAGGGCTTTACGCTGAGTACGGAGGATTTGTAGCGCCTGGAGGTAGATTCTTATTTCACGAGACAACTCCCTGGAGTGAAGCCCGAAGCAAAACAATAAAGACATGGCGGAGTCGGGTAGGTTAGCCCAGCCCCGCCATGTTTTTATTATGGTGAGTACGAGAATTTATTCTATAGCTTTTTAAGAACATATGTTCGATGACACACTGCTGCCTCTGAGGAAATGTAAAATAGAACAAAACGCTGGATTCATGTGAAGGAGGATGTATATGGAAATGATTGCACTCATCGTAAATGCCCTGACGCTGTTGGTCGTGTCTGCCCTTTACTTCAAGAAACAAGAGGTTGAGGTGATTCAGGCTGAGCTCCGAGGGGAGCTGGAGAAGACAAAGGAAGAAATACGCAAGTCCATTATGGAGCAGGCTGTGCAAAATCGGCAAGAAGCCAATACCGCGGCCAAAATGAACCGGGAAGAGCTGAACGGATCTATGGGTAATATGAATCGTACCCTTATAGCGAGCATTGGGGAGCTGGCCTCTCAGCAGAAGAATCTGCTCGACAGCTTCTCTAAGCGTCTCTCTGATCTGACCGTGATGAATGAAAGGAAGCTGGAGACGATCCGCAGCACTGTGGAAGAGAAGCTCGTGCATTTGCAGGAGGATAACAGCAAGAAGCTGGAGCAAATGCGCGCTACCGTCGATGAAAAGCTGCATGCTACCTTGGAGCAGCGGCTCGGCGACTCTTTTAAAATGGTGAGTGAGCGGCTGGAGCTGGTCCATAAAGGACTGGGGGAAATGAAGACGCTGGCGAATGGAGTCGGCGACCTGCGAAAAGTATTGACCAACGTCAAGACCAGAGGAACACTGGGCGAGCTGCAGCTGGAAAATTTACTGGAGCAGACACTTACTGTAGAGCAATATGACAAAAATATCGCTACCAAAAAAGGCAGCAGCGAACGTGTAGAGTTTGCTATTAAAATTCCGGACAAGAACAACAAGGATCACTTCATACATCTGCCGATTGATTCCAAATTCCCGATAGAAGACTATCAGCGGCTGTTAGATGCTCTGGAGGAAGGCCATAGCCAGGCGGCAAGCGAGTATTCGAAGCAGCTGGATGCCAGGATTAAGAGTGAAGCCAAATCCATTCGGGATAAGTACATCGATCCGCCGAATACAACCGATTTTGCGATCATGTTTCTGCCGGTCGAGGGCCTGTTTGCTGAAGTGCTTCGCAAGCCGGGACTATGGGAGTCTATTCAGCGAGAATGCCGTGTCGTCATCGCAGGCCCCACTACACTTACGGCTGTTCTGAACAGTCTCCAGCTGGGCTTCCAGACGCTGGCCATACAGAAGCGCTCCAGTGAAGTATGGCAGGTGCTTGGCGCCGTCAAAACCGAATTCGGCAAATTCGGCGACGTGCTGGAGAAGACTCAGAAAAAGCTGCAGGAGGCCAGTAATTCGATTGACGCTGCATCTACCCGGACGCGAGTTATTGAGCGCAAGCTCAAAAAAGTTCAAGAGCTGCCGGCAGTGGAAGCAGAGCAGGTTCTGCTGGAGGCAGCTATAGACTGATCTGTATAGGCAGCGGTCCGGATGCTGCTGCCCAAGTTACTTTTTTTAACGAAAAGCTGTAAAATAGTCTGTGGTAATTGGGCTGCGGTAAACGTAGACGCAGAAGACGAATGGGTAGAGGTGAAGCCGTGAATACATTAATTCAAGACTTGAAGGAAGGCGACGATTTCGTCGGCTTCTACCTGATTAAAGCGATGGAAGCAAGACAGACGAACAGCTCGGTGCCCAAGGATTACCTGGACCTGGTCCTTTCGGACTCCAGTGGAAGCATTTCCGCGAAGTATTGGGATGCCAGCAAGACGGATTTGGAAACCTTTTTTCCGATGTGCGTGGTGAAGATCCAGGGGGCGGCGCACGTTTATCGGGACCAGCTGCAGGTGAAGGTGCTTCGGATTCGCAAAGCGGATGAGAATGATGGAGTCTCTGTCACGGATTTCATCCGCAGCGCGCCTGTCGCGGCAGAAGAGCTCATTGCGGTCATCCAGCGGACCATTGAAAGCCTGGAGCATGAGGACATCCGCAGGATCGTCACCTTTTGCTTCGACAAGGTGAAGGAGCAGCTTCAGTCCGCGCCAGCGGCAAAATCGTTTCATCATGCTTATTTTGGCGGGCTGGCCTATCATATGGTGCGCATGCTGGAGCTCGGTGAATTTCTGTGCAAGCAGCGGCCGTTTCTTCAACGTGATCTGGTTCAGGCAGGCATTATTTTGCACGACATTGCGAAGCCCGCCGAAATGATCTCGGAATACGGGATCGTGCAGGATTACAGCAATGCAGGCAAATTGATCGGGCATATCAGCATGGCTGCCCAGTGGGTCACCGAAGCAGCCATCAAGCTGGAGCTGGATACGGGATCGAACGTAGTATTGGCTCTGCAGCATCTGATTCTGTCTCATCATAACCTTGGGGAGTGGGGCAGTCCCGTCCAGCCGCAAATGCCGGAAGCCGTGGCTCTTCATTATATTGATGCGATGGATGCGAAGCTCCAGATGGTGGAGGACATGCTCGTGGCGACAGCAGACCATCAGGAATGGACACCGGCCATTCGGGGACTGGAGAACAAGGCCATGGTCAGGCTGAAGCTGTGATGATGAACGGAGGCGAAACCACAGTCTATGGTTAAAAAAATTGGCTTAGCCCTCTTTTATCTTGTCATCGCCGGTCTGATTTATAAGTATGGGGAGTCCATTCTAGACTGGTTTCGGGAGACCGACAGTGCCTTCCAGGTCATTGGGATGGCCACGCTAATGGCGTTGTTTCCGATGATTCCGTATCCTGTGGTGGGAGGCTTGATCGGAGCCGCATTCGGCCCGGTCACCGGCGGATTGATGATCTGGACCGGCTCGACAGCGGCTTCCTTGATCATGTTCCTGTTTGTGCGCTACGGGTATCAGGACTGGGGCAAGAAGGCCTTGATGAAGGCGCGAAGGCTGGAGAAGATGACCGTGCTTTTTGAACAAAATGCGTTCCTGTTCATCCTCTTCGCCCGGATGGTCCCCACCATCCCGTCCATCATCGTGAATGTATATTCGGCCCTGAGCCGGGTTTCGTTCGGGGTCTACGCACTTTCTTCCTCCCTGGGCAAAATTCCTGCAATGCTGCTGTTCGTGCTCATTGGCGACAGCCTGCTCACCGAGCCAAGAAACGTATTTATTACGATCATTATTTATGGACTGTTTCTCGCCGTAACGATCTATGCGTACCGGGCCTGGAAGAGCAAGCATGTGAGTCCTGCTTCTTAGGGAGTGTTAAATGTCAGAGCCGGTTATGGACCGGCTCTTTGTGTTGGTTTTAGTAGCGCGATAGAAGAAGTATTGCCGAATGAAACGTAAATAGAGGATGTACTTTTTAGTCACACAGGCTACAGCTAATGCTTAGAAATTCCCTGGCCCTGTGGTATAATGAACATACTAAAACCACTCCATATCGGAGGTGTTATATATGGCAATCGATAAAGATAAAATAATACAAATGTTTGAGCAATTGACCGAATCGTCACAGCAGTCAGCTTTTGATTTTATACAGTATCTTGCCGAAAAGCAGAGTCAGCTTGATTGGGAAGATCTCAAAAAGTTGGAACCGGATGCCTCGCCATTGAGTCGAGAGGAAGAGCGCCAGCTGAATAGTGATGCTGGATTTATGTCATGGGAGGAAGCCATGCATGAGCTTGACTTACCAACTGACATTCAATCGTGATGCTGTTAAGTTTGTAGCCAAGCAAGAAAGAGCTGTTCAGGAACGTATTCGTAAGTCGCTGCTCGGGTTGACTGTCCGGCCCCCGGTTGGTGATATTAGGCCAATGAAAGGTTATGATAAGCGTTTTCGACTGCGTGTAGGAAGTTATCGGATATTGTTCGAAATAAATCATCAAGAACAAGTCATATATATTCTGACGATTGATAATCGCGGTGATATTTATTAATTCACAGGAAAACATTCCCCCAACGTGCTGGAGGGATGTTTTTTTGTGAGATGTGCGCATGCTTGATTCAAAGGCGGGGTCGTTCACCTTCTGCAGTCTATATTTGCTCACGGTGGGAATTAAATCTGTTTAGATTATAATAGGAATAAGCAAGAGCCCGTGATAGGAGCGATAACAACAGCAAACTGAAATCAGTACAACTTAGGAGGTACATCATGGACGAACTTATCGACAGTATCATTGAATTTCGTGATGAGCGAAATTGGAAGCCGTTTCACGATCCGAAAGACCTGGCTCTTTCGATTACATTAGAAGCCAGTGAGCTGCTGGAGCTTTTTCAATGGAAGAGCGGCCAGGAAGCCATAGACCAGCATTACGCTGACATGCAGGACGAAATCGCGGACATTCTCATCTATACGCTGACGCTTGCGCATGATCTGGATATCGATGTAAAGGCTGCTATCCTAGAAAAAATGAGAAAGAACGCGATTAAATATCCGGCAGACCGAACTAGAGACCACTCAAATCAGTACACTTCGGTGGACGAGTAGAAGGCTGCCATGATTATTTATGAAGCGACGAAGCAGCAATTTATGAGCGACGTAACCGAGGACAGCATCGCGGTGAAAATCCATAACCAGTTCGTGCAAAAGATCGGCAGGGTTTCGATGGGCGAGATCAATGCCTGGAACAATTTTATGAACTACCTTTATAAAGTGCTGAACACTCCCGCCATTCCGGATGACGCAGGGATCGCTATTGAGTATAAAGTTCCGGCTTCCTCAAGAAGAATCGACTTCATGATTACGGGCTTGAACGAAAAGGACCAGTACTCTGTGGTCATTATCGAGCTGAAGCAGTGGACTAGTGTCGAAGCGATTGAAAACGCAGATGGCATTGTGGAAACCTTTTTTAACCGAACGAAGACGAAGACACCGCACCCATCGTTTCAGGCTTGGTCTTATGCACAGCTGATCAGCGATTATAACGAGTCCGTGCAGAACGAAGCGGTCCAGCTGTACCCATGTGCGTATATGCATAACTATGTGAAAGTCGACAACGACCCAATTTTGCACCCGGTATATGATCCATATTTGAAATCAGCCCCTATCTTTTCCAAGGGAGACGCGCTCAAGTTAAGAGGCTTCATTTCAACTTATATTAAGAAAACGGACAGGAATAAATCGCTTTATCTCATAGAGCATGGCAAAATCAAACCCTCCAAGTCCCTCCAGGATTCACTTGTCAGCATGCTGCAGGGAAACCAGGAATTCATTATGGTCGACGATCAGAAGGTAGTATACGAGGAAGCGTTAAGATTGGTGGAGAAGGCCCAAGCGGGAAGGAAGCAGGTATTGATCGTGGAGGGCGGGCCAGGGACAGGTAAGTCGGTTCTCGGAATTAACCTTTTGGTAGAGGTGACGGCGCGGGAGCTGGTCTGCCAATATGTAACCAAGAACAGCGCACCCCGGGCGGTATATATGAAGAAGCTTCAGCAAAATGTGAAAAAATCAGTCATTGATAACCTGTTCAAGTCATCCGGGGTCTATTACGAAGCGCTGCCTAATGAATTCGACTGCTTGATCGTAGATGAGGCTCATCGACTAAATGAAAAATCCGGGCTGTTCAAAAATAAAGGTATCAATCAAACGATGGAGATCATCCGCGCTGCGCGGTTTTCGGTTTTCTTTATCGACGAATATCAAAAAATCGCCATGCATGACGCTGGCAGTAAAGAACAGATCAGACGCTATGCCGAGCAGATGGATGCAGATATCATCGAGATGACGCTGGCTTCTCAATTCAGATGCAATGGATCCGATGGATACCTGGCGTGGCTTGAGGACGTATTAGATATTCGGGAAACGGCCAATGCGGAGGGATTTGATGTTGACTATGAAATCCGTCTGTTTGATGACCCCAATCAACTAAGAGAAGAGATCTTCAGCAAGAACCAGATGAGCAATAAAGCAAGAATGCTGGCCGGCTACTGCTGGGATTGGAAGAAGGACGGCAAAAACAACCCTGGCGTTCACGATATTGAGCTGGATGAATTTCAGTTTTTTATGAGCTGGAATCTTAGCAATACGACGACCTGGGCCATCGATCCTGAATCCGTAGATCAAGTGGGCTGCATACATACGTCCCAGGGATTGGAGTTTGATTATGTCGGTGTCATTATTGGCGAGGATCTGCGTTTTGAACATAACCGTATCATTACCGACCCGTTCAAGCGTGCGAAAACGGATAAGTCTCTTTCTGGCTTCAAAACGTTGTATAAGAAAGATAAAGAAGAGGCGCTCCGGGCAGCCGATCAAATTATACGAAATACGTACAGGACGTTAATGACCCGGGGGACAAAGGGATGCTATATTTATTGTGTCGATCCTCATTTAAAAGCTTATTTGCAAAGGCGGTTAGCGATTCAACGCCAGGCGACGATCATGTGATTGTGCCGACACATAGGTTATGATGAATGAATCGAGTACAGCGGAGGGACAATGATGATTCCCAGGAAAATGGATCAGCAATCAGCGAGAACGATAAAATCCATTCTTCAACAACTTAACATCAATCATTCTCAGGTATTAATTGACCGGGAACAGCATTCCGTTGAGCGTCAGGAGGAGGATTACTCTATTGATGACCTTTTAGAGGCTGCGGGTTTATTAACGCCTGAACGAGGGAAGAGCTTCAAGAAGAGATCAATAGATCCTGTGAGGACTGGAATACATGAGCAGTGAAAATCTTCTTGACACAAATATTGCCATAGCAATTCATATCAACGAATGCGTGTAGAATATTTATTTCATCAGCAAACAAAAAAAGCCACTCCATTATGAGCGACTTACCAGAAATCTTCACCAGAGTCCAAAAATTCTTGCACTTTCTTTTTAATATTTTGAATATCTATCCTATGTAGTTGTCCGATAAATTGATCTTTGCGAAATGAGGAGGCGTCAACTTCAGCTAAACAGTTTGCTTTAGCAAACGAGTTGTTCCCTAAGCCGCAATCGTCACCTTTGTATATGGGAACTTTCCACTTATCATATTTACCATCAAAACTTTTGATTTTAGAATGAGTGAGTGCTGTGAAAGTAACAAAAACAGGTGAACCATCACTGTTCAATTCAAGTATTGCTACTGGTCGAATTTCTCTTTCACCTGTTTTTGGGTATTCCACCTCATACCAAAAAACCTGACCTACACGTAGTTGCATTTAATTATTTTTTAAACTCCTCAAACCATTTCTTCTGAATCGTGTCATCTGAATCAATCCTTGCGACACCATTAGAAACACTGAGCCGAGGAACTTTTCGTTTATAATTTGGATGGTCTGATAGAGTTTTTTTGGTGGTTTTTTTATTCAAAATAAGACTCATATCATTTTCCTCCTCTTTCTCACACATTGTACACATCCTCCGCTCATACATTTCTAAAAGTATAGACATCTATAAATATGTCTATACCCAGAAATCCATACGTAAAGCAGAAGAACTAGTTGTATTGTATCACGTATCATGTGATACAAAAAGGTAGAAATTTGCAGTTTCCACAACACAATGGTACCTCAGCCATCACCTTAACCGAAGGTGACCCGACTGGAGGTGCCTTTTTACATCCTCATCATTTTTAACTAGTCTGCAGAAGCCCAGTCCTTTAAAATAAATGACATGTAACAACGTTTGAAAGAGCTGAAGAGGTAGACGACAGGAGTATATCTGAGAAGAGTACATCCTATATAAGTAGGAGTGAGAGCACTGAAAATCACATGTTACTATGGTACAAGCGGCAATATGGGCTATATTACGTTAAAGCCGCCGGCAATGAATGAATCAGAGCTCAGCGGAAGCAGTGATAACGAACTATTTCAGCACGTAAATCCTGATGAGATCACAATTCCCTATATAGCCGATGCCAACGTGAGTACATATTTAGATCAGTTAGTCATCGCCCCACAGACGTTTAAAGAAGCTAATGAACAGAGATGCGATATTGAATTTGGTATTGATATGGACCGTGATGGTTACATCACAGGCATTGAATTAACCCTCCTGCCCTCAAAATTCATTGCATTGATCCAATCGCAGGCTTTTAAAATCTATGGGACCATATGGCGGGACAGGGAATTTCATCTCGTCACCTTAGATCATGCGGAGCATGTGTTTAAACCGGAGAATGTCGTCTACAAAATGACGGACAAGGAAGATGCCTTTGTTATTGTAGAGCATGTTGAACCTGAAAATCTCGGTTATCATTATCCAGACCCGGCCCACAGAGGAACTGTAGCTTTGTTTAAAGGCCTGATTTCGGCAAGGGATGATATCTATCCGCTGGAGTATATGAGGGAGCCGGATTTTCAATTGAGGAAAGATGTGTAGCTTGAATCAACTGCAACTATAAATATCTTGACCTGATAAAACTGGCGAACCTTACAATAGAACAGGATTCATGATCCAATCAGGCTTTGGAATTATAAATGGATTCCTTTTTCTATGCTATAATGAAATCGTTAGCGAGTTATATGGAGAAAGTAGGAGTAGATTGTGGACATAAAAATAAAAGATGTCGCCAAAACGGCAGGAGTCTCAGTGGCAACGGTCTCAAGAGTCTTGAATGGCAGTGAATTAGTTACGGAGAAGACAAGAAACAAAGTCCAGAACGCAATAGATCAGATGAATTATCATCCTAATGCTACTGCTAAATATTTACGATCCAAAAAAACGATGACAATAGGAGTAATTGTCTCTGATATCAACGTCTCTTACTACGCAGAAATTGTTAAGGGTATTGAGAATATGGCTTATTCCAGAAAATATAAGGTCATTATATGTGATGCACAAAATCAACAGGATAAAGAAGTCGCGTACCTTGAGCTTCTGCTGAACCGCACGGTGGATGCAATGATTCTTATTACCCACATGGTTTCAGACGAAGTTATTAATGAGTTTGTAGACAATGGTTATCATATTGGAGTAATTGGAAGATTTATTGATAGCCCTAAAGTTCCGTGTATATTTACAGACAACGTTAAATTTTCAAAGCAGGTAGTGGAGCATTTAATTGAAAGAGGACATCGAAATATTGCATTTCTTAGTGGATATCCAGACGCGCTAGATAGTTCCGAACGATTAGAAGGATATATAAAAGCCCTTCAGGAACATCAGCTTGAATACAAGCCTGAACTTATCGAAAACGGTGATTTTAACGAGGAAGGCGGTTATAAGGCTTTTAAGCGATTACTAGACAAAAATATTACATTTAGCGCAATTTATTCAGCAAATGATGAAATGGCTTTAGGTGTATATCGTGCTTGTGCAGAACTAGGAATTCAAATTCCTAATAATATAGCGATTGTAGGGGTAGATAATAATAGAATTTCAAAATATCTTAATCCGCGTTTAAGTACAGTTAACCAGCCCAAATATACAATGGGGGCGTTAATTGCAGAGAAAATTATAGACCAGCTTAATGAAGATGAATTTGATCTTCAAAGAGTCTTTAAAATCGACTCAGAACTAATTATAAGAGAGTCCTCCGATTTTAAAATCTAGATTGACCCTTAGATGTAAGTCGGATAATTGCTTGCCAAAGATAATATAATTAAAGTAATCAATACAACAATCAAGGCTTGTTAATGTATCGAATAAATCTTGTCGGTAGTCTGAAATAATAAATGCTATAGTATATTGTAATCGATTACAGTCAATGATATAATCAACCGTAGAATCAACAACTTAGATGTTCATTTTGTAATCGATTACAGTTTAGAAAGAAATTTAAGGAGGTGTTGACTATCGCAACAAAAATCACGATGTAAAATGATAAGACAATAGGGGATCCATTAATTTAGGAGGTTTTCAAATGAAAAAAACAATGACATTATTTTTAGTTTTAACACTAATGATTGTATCTGTTGCATGCGGAAGCAGTAACGACACAGAGACAAACAATGATGCCGCTAACAATGAAAAAAGTTCAGGTGAGGTTACAGCACAAACCCTTGATTTCTGGGTTTATGAGCCGGAAACCAAAGAGCGTAAAGACGTACTTGTAAAACTGCTGGATCAATATGAAGAAACCTCAGGTCACACCATCAAAACCACGTTTGTTCCGAAAGATGATTTTAACACAAAGCTAAACAGTGCAATTGCTGTTGGAAAAAATCCGGATGTTTCATACCTTGATCAGCCGTTAGTTCCTAAATTTGCAGAAGATGGGGTTCTCCTTGAAATCGAGGAATTTGCTAACGGAGCTAATGGAATTAATAAAGAGGAGTACTATCAAGGTGCATTGGAAACTGCTACGGTTGGTGGTAAATTATTCGGTTTACCAATGAATCAAACAACGGTAGCCTTGTTCTACAACAAAGATTTAATGCCAAATCCTCCAAAGACCTGGGAAGAATGGGTTCAAATGTCTAAAGATTTGTACAAAGCGAATGAAATTGCCGCATTTGAAGGACTCGGTACAGGTGGTTGGGGCGCATGGTTGCTGCCAGCTCTAGTGCATAGCGGCGGAGGGACGATGGTTTCTGAGGATGAGAAAACAGCGACGTTCGGTGATGATAAAGGGATCGCTGCGGTTCAGTTAGTAAATGAGTTACTCCAGTATTCTGATAAGTCTATTAGAGAAAGCAATAACGCATTTGGCAATGGCTTGATTGCAACTAAAATCAGTGGTCCTTGGGAAATGGGTGGCTTCAAAACAAATTTCCCTAACTTAAACTATGGCGTAGCATTAATCCCACACAAAGAGGGAGAACAATCATACTCCAATATTGGTGGAGATGATCTGGTTATTTATGAAAACACCGATTCACCTGAAGCTGCTTGGGACTTTGTCAAATTCCTAACAAACGATGAAAATTCCATCACAATGGCTGACGTAACAGGGAACTTTCCAGTTCGTTTGAAAGCTGCACAAGATCCGAAATTTTCTAATGATCCGGATTTGAGTGTATTCCTGAAACAGATGGAAACTGCAGTAGCAAGACCAACAATTACAGAATGGCTTAAGATCAATGATGAAATTATTGGTAAAGCGTTGGAAGAAGTGTTTATCGGCGGCAGCGAGCCTTCCGAGGTCATGAAGAAAGCCTCTGACGATGCCACTAAAGTAATTAATAACTGATAGTATGTTGTGAGTTGAAGAGCGGAGGGACGTCCTGGTTCCTCCGCTATCTAATAAAGATTGGGTGATTTCATGCTAAATGCACAAAAGCAGAAGAAAAAAAGTCTCTTGGCTTGGATCAAAAGTGAATCGGGGGCTGGCGTTATATTTATAGTGCCACTAATCGTTTATTTTTTGATTTTTCAACTTCTTCCGATCGTACTTTCTTTTGGTGTAAGTTTTACAGAATGGAATTTAAGATCGTCACCTGAATGGGTGGGTTTAGACAATTATAAAAATTTGTTGTTTGATGATGTTCAATACCCGGATTTTTGGCCGTCTCTTCTCGTCACTCTGAAATATATTATTTATAGTGTGCCGTTAGGAATATTTATCGCTCTAGTTTTATCTGCAATGCTAAATTCAAATGTAAAAGGCGAGGGCTTTTTTAAAGTTGCATATTACATACCTAACGTTACTGCAGCGGTAGCCGTAGCAGCAATGTGGGTATTTCTCTTAGATCCCAGAATCGGCCTGGTAAATCAATTGCTTTCGTTAATCCCTGGCTTGGATCAATATTCTACAACCTCATGGCTGAACAATGAAAATACCGCGCTTCCTGCGTTAGGTGTCATGGCTATATGGGGTGGATTAGGATATAACGTATTAATTATTCTTGCGAGTATGAAGGGCATTCCTGAAGATTTATATGAAGCGGCCCGGATTGATGGAGCGAACGCATCACATAGGTTTTTTCGTATTACTTTACCGATGATACAGCCTACTATATTTTTCTTGATTGTAACAGGATTGATTGCATCATTTCAGGCGTTTGATCAAATGTATTTAATGACAAAAGGCGGTCCTAACGGTTCTACAACAACGTATCTCTTCAGCCTGTATAATCATGCGTTTAAGTATTTCGAGATGGGTACAGCCGCTGCGATGTCCTACTTGCTGCTCCTAGTGATTCTTATTGTTACTTGGCTAAACTTTAAATTCATACCTCAGCGTTTAGATGAATAGGGAGGAATCAAAGAAAATGGTTGGAAAGAAAACAGAACGTATCCTCACCTACTTTGTTTTATGTTTATTTGTCATCATCCTAGTGTTCCCGTTTATTTGGCTTCTGTCATCATCCTTTAAGGATAGCAGAGGCATTTTTTCTCCCGAATTTTCCTTGATTCCGAGGGACTTCGAAACGGGAGAAATTTCATTCACTCTTGATAATTATAAATCTGCTATTGAATATATGAACTTTCCTGTGTTGTTTTTTAACACATTTTTAGTAGCAATTATAAATACGGTTACAAATACTTTTTTAAATTCATTGGCAGGATATAGCTTTGCCAGATTGCGCTTTAAGGGAAGGGAATTATTATTTAGATTAATTCTGACCTCTATGATGATTCCGGGAACTGTATTGCTAGTCCCTAATATGATTATTATTAACAAGCTAGGTCTGTATGATCATTTAGGGGCGCTGGTTGTTCCTTTTGTGATATCCGTATATAACATTTTTCTTATGAGACAGCATTTTCTAACTTTGCCTAGAGAGTTGGAGGAGTCAGGGATTGTTGATGGTGCAAGCTGGTACAAAGTATTTCTGAAAATCGCGCTCCCGCTGGCCCGCCCCATTCTTGTTACGCTCGGAATTTTCACGTTTATGTGGAATTATAATAACTTCCTTTGGCCGCTTGTAGTTATCAACAGTCCTGAAAATTATACAATCGCGTTAGGACTAGGAGCACTCTTGTCTACTCTAAAACAAGCAGAGAATTATCCAATAATGATTGCTACTTCTGTCATCGTGGCTGTTCCTCTCATTGTCATCTTCATGTTCCTTCAGAAGCACATTATGAAGGGAATCAGTGCTGGTGGAGTAAAGGGATGATAACCAGATGAGAAGGATATTAATAAAAAAAGGGTACTTTTGGGCGGGACTAACGCTACTAGTAGTTGGAGGGATCTATTTGACAGCACAGATATTTACTAATGACAATACAGAAGGTAGTAATTTTGTCAATAAAAATTCGTTAGAAAATAAGGTTCAAGGCGCTTACCTTCAGACCACGCTCTCATTAAAGAAGGTTAACAATATGAATGTTCCATTTCAAAATGGTATTCCCGTGCCTACTTTTGAGCCTCAAGAAAGAGAAACTCATCTGTTAAACGGTGAATGGGAAAAAATCCGCTTCGAGGCTGATCATGATCTAACCATGTCGCCTAGAGATCAAAAGTGGCTAGACAAAATCAAGAATCTAGAAGGTAAGTATCTTGAAGGAAATTCTGAGGGTTGGGAAGAACACCATATTCCACTACCAGAAAACCGACTAAGTGGTTTGGAACAAGCCCACTCAGCGGAAACGTATGAAAATGGTGTCTGGTATAAACGAACATTTGAGCTTGCCAAGAAAGAAAATAAAGTCTACACGCTGAAGGCTCTAGGCATCAGTTACGTGGCTGACATTTGGTTGAATGGAAATTGGGTAGGCTTTCACGAGGGTGGATTTACGCCATTTGCATTAGACCTTTCTCCTTTTCTAAATGAAGGGGACAACGAAATTCGGATAAGGGTGGATAATCCGCCTTGGGGCAGCAGAAATGAAGTCATCCCCGCCTTGGCATCGACTGACTTTTTTAACTACACGGGCATTATTCATGATTTGTATATCGAAGAGACAGATTCAGTACATATATCTCGTGCAGATATTGTACCTCTTGACACAAAGGGTACCATTCAAATCAAGATTGTCTTAGAAAATCGTATTAGTGAAGGCCGCCATATACGATTAAAAAAACAGCTTTATGAAGCTGACCAGCAGTCACCTGATTTCCTCAATTCACCTCATGCATCAGACATTATAGGTCATAAGATACAAATCACTCCGGCAATTTCAGAGGAGTTCCGCCTAGAACCATTAGAAGTGAAGGCTATAATGTATGAAGTAAAGGTTGAGAATCCTAAGCTGTGGTCGATCGGTAACCCTAACCTATATGTGTCGAAGCTCGAACTAGAGGAAGTGGAGAACGATAACATTATAGATACCTATTACACACAGTTTGGGATTCGAACCGTGGATACAGAGAAAAATCAAATTACGATGAATGATAATGCTGTGTTTCTAGCAGGAATTGCAAGACATGAGGAATGGCCGGCGTATGGAAGAACCGCACAATGGGACCGGATTCGAAAGGATCTGGAACAAATCAAGCAGCTGAATGCGAATATGGTAAGAACCGGTCATTATCCGAATCATGTGTACACATATTTGTTATTAGACAGATTGGGACTGGCTGCAATGAGTGAAATTCCGTTATGGCAATTTGAAACGGTTCATTTCAAAGCACAAGAAGAAAGAAAATTTGCCGATCAGATGTGGAGAGAGATGGTATTTTCACAATATAATCGACCATCTGTTATTATGTGGAGCACTCAGAATGAATCAAAAGATGTGAATTTAAGATTGGAATACAATACGCGTGTAGTCGAAGATCTACACAAACACTATGATGACGGCAGATTAGTTACACAGAGTGCAGCTGCGGATCAACCCGGGTTTAATGATCCATCTATGGAACCTTTGGATGTGGCAGGGTGGACTATGTATTTTGGTATTTTCCACGGAAGCACTTATTATGAGGGCACTCGATTGTTCCTTGAAAAAGCCCACCGCGCCTATCCTGATAAACCTATTCTGAACACGGAATATGGGCATTGGACAGGGGAAACGAATGCAGAATCTGATAAGCAATTAGCGACGTATCACGCAACTTTACAAGCGTTGATGGAGAAATCTACGGTATCTAGAAATGGTAATATCAACCGGGATGGTTATGTAGCAGGGATTGATTTTTGGATTATGTATAACTGGTACGTAAACCATAATGACTGGATTGATACCTTTGGGATCTATCATATGGATCGCTTCACGAAGAAAGAAATTGCAGATTTAATCCAAGCTGATTACAAATCATATACAGGCGCTAACCATGGGTTTGTAACGCAAATGGATTCGCTGCAAGATCTAGTGTTATATACACAAGACGAAGATCTTGTAACTACAGAATTGACGGCAGACTTATCTGAATCTGCAGACTTGACTCCATTTGATTTCATTCAAATCACTGCACATAGCGATCAATTAATTGGCGGCTTAAATATAGTTATTGAAGACCACTCAGGTAGAGCGTGGGAATACTCTTCATACGATATTTTGGCCAAAACGGACTACCCTGTATATATTCCATTGTATAAAGCTGAGAATATCGACCTGCAAAATATAAAGTCCATTCGTATTCATAGCCGCAATGATATTGGTCTTCATCTTAAAGAAATAAAGGCGACCGTTTCAGGGGCAGAAACTTGGTCACCTAAGGAATAGGGTTATTTTGCCAAACTAACGTTAAGAGGTGATATGATGAGAAAACAATTAAAATGGATTAGCACGGTTCTGACCATCTCGATGATAATAACCATATTCCCTAACTTTGCAGTGAATACTGTATCCGCTGCAGGAGAAGAAGTCCAGGTATGGTTAACGACTGGTGATAGAAGTAAATTACTCAGTTCAGAGTCTGGGTTAACATT
Source organism: Paenibacillus sp. JSM ZJ436 (assembly GCF_044383795.1). Taxonomy (NCBI): domain Bacteria; kingdom Bacillati; phylum Bacillota; class Bacilli; order Caryophanales; family Paenibacillaceae; genus Paenibacillus; species Paenibacillus sp. JSM ZJ436. Next base: position 52,142 of record NZ_JBISEO010000007.1, on the reverse strand, counting down.
TACCCCGGAATCAGCACCAGAGCAGTATACAATTAATGTCGATGAAAGTGTTACTTATCAAGAAATGGACGGATTCGGGGCTTCAATGACGGATTCATCAGCCTGGGTTTTATTTAAACAGTTAGATGAAGCTCACCGAGCAGAAGTTATGGAGAACTTATTTGATCCAGTTCAGGGGATCGGACTCAGCTATATTCGAGTACCATTAGGGGCAAGCGACTTTGCGCTCGGTCATTATACATATAATGATCTGCCTCAAGGAGAAAGTGATCCGAACTTAGAGCGGTTTTCTATAGACCACGATAAGGAATATATTATTCCTTTACTAAAACAGGCCTTACAAATAAATCCAGATCTTAAGTTTATGGGAACTCCTTGGAGTGCTCCTGCTTGGATGAAAGACAATCAATCTTTATTCAAAGGCAAGTTAAAAGAAGAAAATTATGAGGTCTATGCACAATATTTTGTGAAATCAATTCAAGCTTATGAAGCAGAAGGTATTGTATTTGATGCGATTACGCTTCAGAATGAGCCCCATTATGAACCAAGCAATTATGCAGGAATGAGAATGGAGCCAGAAGACCAAGCAGCTTTCGTAAAATATTTGGGACCTGCCTTTAAAGCGGCGGACATTGATACTAAGATCATTATCTGGGATCATAATTGGGATGAACCGGACTATCCTATTGAAGTGTTAAATGATCCAGAGGCAAAGCAATACATTGCAGGTTCCGCGTTCCATGGTTATGCGGGCTCTGTTGAGAACCAATCTCTAGTTCATGACCAACATCCAGACAAAGATATTTATTTTACCGAAAGCTCGGGGGGAGCATTTGCACCGGTTTTTGCGGAAAATTTAGTCTGGGATATTCAGAATTTGATTATTGGCGCCACAAGAAATTGGGCCAAAACATCATTGAAATGGAATCTTGCATTAGATCAGAATCATGGTCCTTTCATTGGTGGCTGTGAGGATTGCAGAGGCATTGTAACTGTCAATACGGCTACCTACGATGTTACGTACAATGAAGAATATTATGCTTTTGGACATGCCAGTAAATTTGTAGTTCCTGGTGCTCAACGTATCAAGTCTAATACGTATAGTGGAAGCGTCGAGAATGTAGCTTTCAGGAATCCAGATGGCTCTAAAGTTCTGATCGTATTAAATTCATCCAAGGCTTCTAAATCATTCAAGGTGCGTTGGGGAGGACAAAGTTTCAATTATGAACTTCCTGCAGGTGCGGTTGTTACATTTAAATGGAGTGGTACGCCGGCGGAGCCTGCAATGATTTCGCCATACAGCATAGTTGAGGCTGAAGACTTTAACGAAATGAGCGGGATTACTACCGAGATAAGCAATGATACAGCCGGAGGTAAATTTGTTGGCCAGACTGATGACGGTGACTATATCGCATTCGACAATGTTGAATTTATAGGTGGAACCGCAAGTCTTAAGGTCAGGGCTGCAACGGAGAAGAATGCTCGCATCGAATTTAGATTGGATCGCGCTGATGGCCCACTGGTCGGTCGCGTTGATGTAACCAATACAGGCGGTTGGCAGGAATGGAAGACTAAAACTGCTCCAACTGAAGGTGTAAGCGGGAGACATAAATTGTACCTGGTTTTCAAAGGAAACGTAAATCTGAATTGGTTCCAATTTAGTACTGAATCTTTCCTTGATAGTCTGAATTATTTGTCTTATAATGGCGGATTTGAAGAAGGAAACTTGAATTCCTGGAATAGTTGGAATCCAGACGGACAAGCTGAAGTCCATAAAGTAGATACTAGTGACCCGAGAAGCGGGTACTACAAGCTTACACATTGGTCAGCTGAGGCTTATGAACAATATACTTATAGAACCGTTAAGGTTCCTAATGGAACATATAACGCATCCGTATGGTTGCGCAAGGGAAGCGGTATTCAAACCCGTTTAGATGTAAAAAATTATGGCGGACCTGATAAGTCCGCTGAGGCGAGTTCTGAATTCATCGGTTCGTGGACACCATTAAAAGTTGAACATATTCAGGTGACCAACGGACAAGTAGAGATTGGTATGTATTCTAATTCACCAGCAGGTGAATGGGCATCATTTGATGATTTTGGGCTGTATCCCGTTACTACGAAGGCCCCAACTGCAAAGGCTTCACCAGAATCGCCTGCAAGCCCACAAAATGTGGAGGCCATCGCAGATGACAATAGTAATATTCAATTGACATGGGATCCTGTTGTAAATGCTAGTGGCTACAAAATATATCGTTCAGTAAAAGATATTACGGAATCTACAGTAACAAACTCCGTTTATACAGAATTTTCAGAGCTGAGCTTGACAGCAGCTGACACCACAAATTTTCTGGATTACGGACTGCACAACAATAAAACCTACTACTATGTAGTCACAGCCTATAATAGCAATGGAGAATCTGAGATCTCCGCCTCCGTACACGCAACAACCGGAGCAATAGTTGATTTAACAGCGCCGGCTGTGCCTGTGGGATTGCAAGCAGAGGCAGGGAATGAGCAGGTTAAGCTGTATTGGGAGCATAATTTAGAAAAAGATTTTCTCAGATATAATGTTTATGTAGATGGAACTATGATTGCATCTGTAGATCCTGTTACGGAAACACAATACGTTGTGAACAATCTGCTTCCAGGAAAAAACTATGAATTTGCGATTAGCGCCTTGGATATATCTGGAAATGAGTCGGACTTTAGTGATTCGATACTCTTGTCTCCTAATGCTTCTGGAATTAAATTATCATTCTCTAATCTGGATTTTGAGTTGAATTCATTCGAGGGCTGGTCAGAATGGCATCCGGAAGGTCAGGATATTGCGAACTTTATTGATAATGACAGTCCGAGAGGAGCTTATAAGCTTACGCATTGGGGATCGACTGATTATAGGCAGTCCACTTACCGGACTTTAGATGTACCCAATGGGACCTATAAAGTGCAGGTATGGGTACGTACGGGAGGAGGACAAAATGCTTTCAGATTGGAAGCGAAAAATTTCGGCGGCGATCAGCTTACAAAGGATTTGAGAAGCGCTGAAGGAGGAACGTGGACTCCTTTTGCCATTGATAATATTCAAGTACTCAATGGTAAATTAGAGATAGGCATATTCTCTGATGCTAAAGCGGGAAATTGGGCTGCAATTGATGACTTTGAAATTTATAGCTATGCTCCTTCTATACCTGTGGGATTAAAAGGAATCGGTAGCGATCAAAGTGCAATTTTGCAGTGGTCTGAGAACAATGAGCATGATCTTGCATCATATAACGTGTATCAGAACGGGAATTTGCTGCAGAATGTCACCAGCCGAACTCAGACAATAAGTGGTCTTAATAACGGAGAGCTTTATCGGTACTCTATTAGTGCATTAGATGTTGATGGTAATGAGTCAATGAAGAGTACAGAAATTGAAATTATTCCCAATCGTCCTGTGACAGGTACAAATTTAGGCTTTGAGTTGGGTGATACAACAGGCTGGAACGGATGGGATCTGAGCGGCAATGCACAGTATGTTGATCAAGATGGACCGAGAACAGGGCTATACAAGCTTACACATTGGTCCGACAGCGATTATATGCAGACAACATATCAAACGCTTGAGTTAGACAACGGATTATATCAGGTTTCTGCTTGGGTAAGGTCTGGTGGCGGGCAAAATGCGCTCCGTATGGAAATGAAAAAATTTGGCGGAACAGAACAGTCTATCAACCTAATAGATGCACCTGCTTCAGATTGGAGTCTGTTCGTAAGTGAACCGATTGACGTCAAGACGAACGAACTTGAGATTGGATTGTTCTCAGACGGTAAAGCCGGAAACTGGGCAGCATTTGATGATGTGCAGATTATGAAGCTGCCAAAGAACGCTGCCCCAGTATGGCTGTCGACAGACTCTAAATCAGCATTATTGGGTCAAGAGCTAATATTTACTTTGTTAGCTGAGGACGCCGATGGTGATTTATTGACGTATACAGCAGAGAATTTGCCACAGGATGCAAGCTTTAATTCAGACAAGAGAGAATTCAGGTGGACAGCTACGACATTGGGAGAGTATGTTGTTACATTTATTGCAACAGATCCTTATGGTTTGAGCTCCGAGCTAAAAGTTAACATTACTGTAGATGCAGCTCCGGTAGTAGGCGATGAAAACAGCAACGAAAATATCGGAGGATCTATAGGAAATCACTACGGTGACAACAAAAACGATACCCCCCAACCAGAAGCTAACAAGGTCGTAGTGGATGAGAGCTTACTGCTCAGTCTAAGAGGTCAAGACAAAATAGCTATAGCAATGGGTGGAAAGAAAGGAAAGAAAGAAATTGTACTGCCAGTGCGCGCAGCGGAAATTATTGGAGTCCGTTCAATAACGATTCAGTCCGATGATATTGCTGTTGAAATTCCTAGCAGCCTTCTAAGCAGCCTGCAGCAATTATTGACGAACAAGGAAGCAGAAGGAGCGACGATTGGATTCACATTTGAACCTGTTGAAAAGGAGGAGGTACAGCAACTTCTCGCTCGTGCGGAAAATCAATACGATGCAAAACTTATGGCATTAGGTGACATCTACGATTTCGAATTATACGTAATCACAGCAGGTGGAGAGAAACGTGTGCTAACAACGTTTGTAGATCCGATTACACTAACATTCAGCATTGTTAATGCTGATACCAAATCTAATCTTTTAGGCGTGTATCACGTAAGTAAATATGATGATATGGAGTATGTTGGCGGCAATCTCATACAGGGTAAGATGGTTGCCAAGATCAAACATTTCAGCAAGTATGCTATGCTGGAGTTCACTAAATCATTCAGAGATTTAAGTGATACTCATTGGGCTGCAAATGTAGTCGATACACTTGCTGCTAAGCATATCGTAACCGGTAAAACAAGCGATGTGTTTGATCCTTCCGGCCATGTGACACGGGCTGAGTTTGCGGCCATGATTATCAGAACGTTGGGCATCGATTACAAAGGCAAATCCATAAATACTTTCAGCGATGTGGAGTTAAATGCTTGGTACAACCCCTATGTTGCTTCAGTATATGAAGCAGGAATCGCAATGGGTTCCAGTGCTGTTCATTTTAATCCTGAGGACTTGATAACGCGGGAAGAAATGGCCGCGATGCTGGTGAGAGCCATGGAATTCCATACTGGAACCAAGCTGAATACTACAATAACTGCATCATTTAAAGATCAAGCGGCAATTAGCAATTGGGCTTTATCCGCGGTAAATGCTGCTGCTGACCAAAAGCTTATGCAAGGAGATCAGCTAGGTTTCCGTCCTCATGCTCATGCAACACGTGCGGAGAGTGCACAGGCTGTTTATAACTTGTTTAAGAAAATGAAGTACTAGTGTTGAAGGACCTCCCGTTTTGTGTGGGAGGTTCTTTTATCCCAAATAATTCGTGCTGACAGTATAGTTAAAATTTACTTGTAACCGATTACATTCGATGCTACAATTCAACTAAGAATTATAAAAGATCTTAACGCACAATATTTTGTAATCGATTACATATTATTTTGAAAAGGAGGTGATAGAGATGTGACGCGGAATAAATCAGGCTGCAAGCTGGTTAGATGTACATTATATATTAAGATGAAAGGATCGTGAAATGATGATCAAGAAAAAAATGGTTGCATGTATTACTGCGTTAACCATGTTGGTTCCGATTTGGAGCTCGTCTTTTTCCACACCAACTTATGCGGCAGGAGAAGCTGTTCAAGTGTGGCTCAGCAATCCTAATACGAATAGTTGGTTGACCAAGAAAACAGATCTTAATTTCTCAAGTACCAGTGCAAATGCAGATTATACGTTCACGGTGAATGGTAATACAACGTATCAAACCATGGACGGATTTGGGGCTTCTCTGACGGATGCATCTGCTTGGCTGCTTAAAAATAAACTGAGCACTACGAAACGCTCAGAGGTTATGAATAAATTGTTCGGACCATCCGGGATCAATATCAGTGCACTACGTCAACCGATGGGGGCCAGCGATTTTAACTGGGAGGCATGGACGTATAATGATACGACTAACAATGTAGATGATATGAGTTTATCAGGCTTCTCTTTGTGGAGGGAAGATGCTTACATTCGTCCAATGCTAGATCAGGCATATAATGTGAACAAAGGTAGGATTAAAATTTTTGCAACGCCTTGGAGCCCTCCTGCTTGGATGAAGACAGGCAAGACCTTGTACGGTGATACAGGGGGGACATTACGCACCGATGCTTATAATGCATATGCTGATTATTTCGTGAAATACTTGAAGCAGTACAGTGCAAAAGGCACTCCAGTGTATGCAATATCGGTGCAAAATGAGCCGAAGTTTGCCCCTCACTGGCCTGGGATGTTAATGTCTACAACGGAACAAATTAATTTTATTAACGTGCTTGGACCTAAGCTGGTACAGAACAATCTGAGCACCAAAATCTTAGCTTATGACCACAATTATGATGATATTAATTATCCGAGTACTATTTTAGGATCTAGTGCTTCAACCTATGTAAGTGGCAGTGCTTTTCATTATTACTCAGCACTCACTCACTCGAATCTAACCACACTTCATAATCAATATCCGAATAAAGACATTTGGTTTACAGAAGGAGGAAGCGGTACTTGGATTGGTGGGGGCACGGATAAAGGAATGTTTCAAGATTTAATGATGCATACGATCCGTTTCCCAAGAAACTGGGCGAAGTCGTATATTATGTGGAATATTGCTTTGGACCAGAATAGTGGTCCTGCCCTATCTGGAATAGACGGTGCAAACCGTGGCCTGATTACAATTCGTTCCGACGCTACGGATAATGTGACGTATAATCCCCAGTATTATGGTCTTGGACATAGCAGCAAGTTTGTTAATCCGGGCGCACAGCGCATCCAATCGAATACGTTCCAGGATCAGATGGAGAGTGTGGCATACCGCAATACGGATGGTTCTATGGTAATGATTGTATCCAATCGCCTGGCAAGCGCCAAAACGGTCAAAATTAAATGGGGTACTCAATCCTTCACTTATCAAATGCCAGCCGAAGGAGCAGTAACATTTAAATGGACATCGGGCACTAATTGAAAGACGGTTATTTTTATACAATAACTGTTAATAGAGACAAAGGTCCTTTTATTCGAAATAATCTGACTCAATCGGCTGTGTGAACAACAGCATATCTTAAGTTCATAAAGATGACTCCTGAAAGGCGGGGTCGTCTTTTTTTTGTTGCTTATTTACATAAACGCTACATTCTTTTCATATTGCGCTGACATAGGCTTGGTATTGTATAAACAACAGAGATGTCTATACCTCTTTGGGTTATTTTTTAGATTATATTATTTTTACCATTGGATTTATTGAAGAAATCTAGACAAATGAAGGGGAAATCATGAATGACGCCTGAGCAAGAGACAGAAAGAGAAGTGAAGCTATGAAGAAGCAGCTGCTGGCTGTAGAGGGGACCTTGACCCCGCTCAGCTCCAAAAGTCATATTACATATTCATGCCTGGTAGACGAAGACCCCGCCTCCCTGGACATGGAGTTCAGGTATACGCCCAAGGTGATGGAGGACCCGGAAGCCTCGCGGCTGCTCATTTGGGAAGCAATCGAGAAGTATGAAGCTGCTGAGCTTGTAGAGCTGCGGAAAGCGGAGTGGGAGAGGTACATGCCGCTGCAAAATCTGTTAACCTTGTCGGTCGATGATCCTCATGGCTTTCGGGGGTCCGCTCACCGTCATCCCTCAGAGCAGCGACATATGCTATGTGAGCAGGAAGCCTCTCCCGGATTCCTGGCAGGACCGCTGCCCTCGGGCATCTGGAAAATTACGATCAGCGTGCACTGTGTAGTGACACCGGAGTGCACATATCAGCTTATTGTTCACAAAGGAGGGCAAAGCCGTGATCTGGGTTCCGTTCGAGCTGCACACGCATACACCACATAGTGATGGAAGGCACTCACTGGCGGAGATGTGCAGGGAAGCCGGCAGACTGGGGCTGCAGGGTATTGCATTGACCGATCATAACACGGCGGCAGGGTTAGCGGAGGCCGAGCACATTCAGCAGACAACCGGTGTGGCTGTCATTCCGGGTATGGAGTGGACGACCTTTTACGGCCATATGCTGACGCTGGGGGCACCGTATACCGAGTGGCGGGATCTGGGACCGCGCGATATTCATAAAGGGATACGTCGCGTACATGAGGCTGGAGGCATTGTCGGGATCGCTCATCCGTACACCATGGGAAGTCCGATTTGTACAGGCTGCCACTGGGAGTACGACATTACAGACTGGTCTGACCTGGACTACATCGAGGTATGGCACGGCATGATGCCCGCACTGCGGCCTTATAATCGGCCCGCGCTGCAGCTGTGGGACCAGCTGTTAAATGAAGGCCATCGCATTACAGCCACGGCCGGGCGGGATTGGCATCATTCGGATCTCCTGGGAGGTGCCCCGGCGTTTACGTATATCGGTCTTGAGCATGAAGAGGACCGCTTCTCCCGGGAGAAGGTGGTACAGGCGATCTCTCACGGACGCTGCTACTTAAGCGTCGGGCCACGGCTGCATGTGGAAGCGAGACTCGGCGGGAGGGCCTACTTCCTTGGTGATTGTGTGGACAGCTCAAGTAATATCGGCGGGGAGATGAGCCTGCGGCTTCAGCTGGACTCATCCACGGCTTCCGGTAATTTGGGAGAGCGGGTGGTGGTTACGAAGCTGATTCTTGAATCCAATCTTGGCGAGATCACCGAGATTCCATGGCGCGAGGATCAGAGTGAAGCCGAGCACCTGGTCTCTATAGAAGGTCTGAGGTGGCTGAGAGTGAAAGCGGAGGGACTTATGGAGAGCAGCCCGATCCCTTTGGCGATGACGAACCCGATTTATGTATCGTCCCCTCCCGTGCCTGAACCAGAAAGGGCGGCAGTCTGATGAAGCCATGCCGAATTATTGCACATACCGGCTGTGAGGCTACTCCTTATAATTCAGCAGCTTCCTGTGAAAAAGGCTATAAGGCAGGAGCCGATGTCCTGGAAGTGGATGTCCGGGCGACGAAGGATGGCATTCCGGTGCTTTATCACGATGACGAGCCGGATCTCTCCCGTTATAGCTATGACGAACTGCCTGCAGCCGGTCTTGGTTCCGTTGAAACATTGGAGACGGTGCTGCGTCTCCTACGAGGAAAGAAGGCGGCATTCAATCTGGATCTGAAGACACTGCCGGCTTATGAAGCCGCGACTAGGGTCATTACGGAGCTGCAGGTCTGGGATCAGATTTATTTCACAGGACTGACGGATGCTCTCGCGGGCAGCGATGCCGCCCGGCATGTGATCTGGAATGCACCGGCTGCAGCGCCTCACCTGACGGATGCTGCCTATGAAGAGCAGACACTATCATGGTGTCAATACGCCAGACAGTCCGGCTTCGCCGGCATTAATGTTCAGTACGCCTCCTGTCGGACTTCGCTGGTACGCTGTGCCCGGCAGCATGGATTGGCGGTGTGGGTGTTCACGCTTCCGGCTGATCAAGCCGTGATTACGAAATATATGGACATGGGCGTTGATGCGGTGTCTGTTATGGATGTGACCTACTGCAGCCTGCTTCGGAGGGAATGGCTCCATGACCGTCTGGAGGGCAGGTTAAGCGAGAAAATATGAACCTAGTAAAGGAGGGAGGACGGCGGCTGCGCCGTCCGACAAGATGTCCTTAGTGAATGCAGAAAGACAACGAGCCCTGGTTCGTTCAGAGCGACAGCCGGCTTCCCGGCTGGAATCACGCGCTGTATGGTATGTATTCTTGATCCCGTCACTGCTCGGCATCCTGCTGTTCACGGTATACCCCTTGATCGAATCCTTGCGGCTCAGCTTTACCAAGGGCGTTGAGGAACGCTACGTGGGCGGTGCCAATTATGCAGAGGTGCTTGCCTCGGAAACGTTCTGGTATGCCGTCTACAACACGGTGTATATAACCACCTTTCAGCTGCTGATCGCGATCCCGATCGGCTTCCTGATTGCCTGCTTGATCAATGGTCTGCGGCGGGGATCGAATTTCTTCAAAGTGCTGTTCTACATTCCCAATGCCACCTCCATGATTGCGGCCGCGACGGTGTTTCTGGCTATTCTTCATCCGGATGGGCCGCTGAATTATATCGTGCAAATGCTCGGCTTTGAAAAAATTGTCTGGCTGTCCCAGCCGGTTTCGGCAAAATGGGGCGCTGTAGTGCTCTCGGTGTGGCACTGGTTGGGCTTCGTCATTATTATCAACCTGGCGAATCTGCAGGCGATCCCGATTGAGTACTATGAAGCCTCCTCCATGGACGGAGCCACCCGCCTGCAGCAGTGGTGGTGGATTACGGTGCCGAATATGCTCGGCAGCCTGACGCTGCTTCTGGTCCTGGGCTGGATCGGAGGACTGCAGCGATTTGCAGATGCCTTTATGCTTGGCGGATTACAGGGAAGTCCTGCCCGCTCCCTGCACACCGTAGTAGGCTTCATTTTCGAGCGCGGCTTTGGCGGCAATGAGTATGGTATCGCATCTGCGGCCTCGTACATCCTGTTCTTCTTCATCCTGCTGTTCACGTACCTAAATACCAAGCTGCTGAAGATGAAAATTTAAAAGAGGTGAACCATCATGCATGACAGGCAGCACAAATGGAAGACCATAGATGCCGTAACGACCATCCTGCTTGCTGCGGTGGGCTTGATTATGATTTATCCGTTCATCTGGATGATCAGCGTCAGTCTGGAGCAAACCGCGAATCTGGCCCTGCCGTTTCCGCCGCGCCTGATCCCGGAGCAATTCGCGTGGTTTAATTACAAGCTCGTGTTTGAGAACAACGCTTTATTTCTGGCCTATTGGAACTCTGCCGTGGTCGCCTTTTTCAGTGTCATGCTGGGTGTAGCATCGGCGCTGCTGGGGGGATACGCCTTTTCCCGCGGAAGCTTTAAGGGCAAGAGGCTGCTGTATTTCATCGTGCTGGCGACGATGATGATTCCATTCGAAACCCGGCTGATTCCCATGTTTACGATGTTTAATGATCTTGGAATGATCAATACCAAATATCCGCTCATTCTTCCTTCGTTAATCAATGCTCTGGGCCTGGTGCTGGCGAAGCAATTTTTTGACCAGCTGCCGGAAGGCTTGAGGGAGTCCGCCAAGATTGACGGGGCGGGGGAGTTCAAAACGTTCTTTTACATTTTTGTACCGCTGACAGGTCCTATCACAGCTACTGTGGCGATTCTGGCCTTCCAGGACAGCTGGAATTCCTTCATCTGGCCGCTGGTGGTGATCAATGATCAGGATTTGCGGACCGTTCCGCTGTTCTTATCTAATTTCTCGGCCGAGAACGGAGGCCGCCTGGCAGGGATTACGATGGCGCTGGCCGCTATGAGCATTCTGCCGATCCTGCTCGTGTTTCTATTTTTCCAAAAATATATTATTCGCAGCGTTGCTTTAAGCGGCCTGAAGGGAGAGTGATGGACAAGGCGGTTAACGCAGCCGCAGGTGTCACCGCATCCGAGAGCTGTAGCGCAAAGTTACAAATCATGCAGGTCTAAAGAGAAAAAGATTACATTTGTGGAGGGAAACCAATGTTTATGTTTAAAGGAAAATTTCAAGCTTTACGAAGTCCGCTGATGCTGCTTCTGCTGTTTAGTCTTCTGCTGAGCGCGTGTACCGGCAAGGAGAGCAGCGTTTCATCCTCCGACTCGAATGGAGAAGCGGAGACGGCTGCCAGCGGCACCGCAGCAGGTGCTGCTGGTGAGGGCCCGTCGGGGAAGCTGAAGGTGCAGATGATTGGTGATTTTGCGATTGAGGAAAAAACCGATGCGATCACTGGGATCACCTCCAAGGGCGTAAACGTGCTGAAGGAAGAGTTCGAAAGAATGTACCCTGGCGCGGAGGTCGAATTTGTATTAATGGGCTGGGACAATTATAACGAAAAGACACAAACCATGCTTCAGTCCGGCGCAGCCGATGTGTATCAGGTGCCGGGGCTGGCTACCTTTGTCGAGCAGGGCCTGCTGGAGCCGCTCCAGACTTATATTGATAAAGACAGCTTTGATACGAGCATTTACTTGAACGGTCAGGTGGACGGCTGGAGAGCGATGGGTCCAGAGGATCAGCAGCCGGAAATTTACAGTCTGCCGTACATCGGTGACGCCCGGCTCATCGTGTATGACAAGCAGCTTTTTGATGACTGGGGTGTAGAGTATTTGTCAGAGAAGCCTTCCATCGAGGAAGTGCTGGAAAAGGCCGCCAAGATGACAGGCAAGAATCCAAAAACCGGCGAGCAAAATTACGGGCTTACCTATAATGGAACCGATGCGGCCGACACCGTGATGAATATCAGTGAGTCGAAGGGCGGCCAATGGGGCACTGGATTTCTGTGGAAGGACATGTCGCTGGAATTCAATAGTGACACTATGATTGAAGCGGCGGAGCTGCTGAAGGAAGCGAATCAATATGCGCCGGAAGGTGTTCTTGTCAATCAGGGCTCGGAGAATTTCCTGACGGATAAAAATAACATTGCCATTCATTTGCGCGCCGCTCCAGGCTTCATCAACATCATTGAAACCTTTGGTACACAGGACCGCTACCAGGCTGCGCTGCTCTTCACCAACCCAGAGCTGGGCATGGGCGGCATGTTCGCCGGAAGTCCGTTTGCGATTGGGCAGAACAGCAAGAACAAGGATCTGGCGTGGGAGTGGCTGAAGTTTAGCAGCAGTGAGTTTTTCCAGAAATATATGTGGGAAGAGCAGCGTTCGCAGAGCATGCCGGTCATCAAGGCCGCTGCGGATTGGGACAGTGTGAAGGCATTGCCGCAAATGGATATTATTTTGAAGCAGATGAGTCAGCTGTGGGCGCCGCGTTACCCGTACCGTTCCGGTCAGCCGCGCTATATTTTGTCGGAGAATGTACAGCGTATTCTGCTGGGCGAGCTGACGGCGGAAGAAGCACTCCAGAAGGCACAGTCCGAGTCGGAGAGCTGGCTGAAGAGTCAATAACACTCTAAGAAAAGGTGGTATGCTCCATGCTGAAGAAAACCTGGTTATGCCTGATGCTGTTGACGATGCTGGTAGTGCCATTAGCGGGCGCGGCGTCTGCTTACACGAGTAACAATTGGATGGGGGAAGTGAACGGCTCGCTCTCGCTGTCCTCCCTCACGATCCCGGGAACGCATGATTCCGGTGCTTTGTACGAGCCGGTCTACGGCACAGCCAAGAATCAGGATCTGACCATTGCGCAGCAGCTGTCCATCGGGGTCAGGTATCTCGATATTCGTACAAGACATTTTAAAAATGCGTTTGAAATCCATCACGGTGCCGTGTATCAGCAGCAAAATTTCGACGCAGTCTTAAACACCGTCATTTCCTTTCTGAACAGCAACCCGACAGAAACGGTCATCATGAGTGTAAAGGAGGAGCACACGGCGGCAGAGAATACGCGTTCTTTTGAAGCCACGTTTAATGCCTATACGAGCAAAAACCCGGGAAAATGGCTGCTGACTGACCGCGTTCCGACACTGGATCAAGCTCGCGGGAAAATCGTGCTGCTGCGAAGATTCTCTGCGACTCAGCTGCCTAAAGGTCTGGATGCAACGGCTTGGAAGGAGAACACCACCTTCACTATCTCAAACACAGCTGCCAATATGAAAATCCAGGACTATTACAAGGTATCTGACAAGGTGAAGAAGTGGAATGATATTCAAAGCATGTACAATGAGGCCAAGAATAGCAACCCTTCATGGTTGTATATCAACTATACCAGCGGGTACAAGCCAGGCATTTTCGGTATTCCGGACATCCGGGATACGAAGGATTACGTCAATCCCAAGGTGCTGGACTTTTTTACGGCAAATACGCGCGGGCGGTTCGGGATCTCGGCGATGGACTTCATCACCAGCGAGCATGCCTCCAAAATGATTGCCACCAATTTCTAGAAAAGAATATTCTCACAGGAACGTTCCGGTACGCCGTGAGGTGCCGGAGCGTTTGTGCTCCTGCCCGGGCCGAGCCGACCCGGCTTGGCTCGGCCCGGGTGGGGGAATGTTGACAAGGCAGAGAGAACATATGACAATAAGCTCACAGAAGATGATGTCTAGAGGTGTTAATACAAATCACATGAATGCCAACTCGAAGTCGATGCAGGTCAAGCAGCAGCTGATGGAGCTTATTGATCAGGGCGTTTACCGCGTAGGAGAGCAGCTCCCTTCTGAAATTCAGATGTCCAAGCAGTTTCAGGTGAGCCGCGAAACCTTCCGGGGCGCACTGAAAATGCTGGAGGAGGAAGGGCGAATCCTGGTCAAGCATGGTGTCGGTACCTTTGTTATTCGTCCCTTGCCGCCGATCAAGAGCACTTTGGAGCGGCTGTACAGCTCTGGAGAAATGATCCGATCCGCGAACTTAACCGAGAGTGAAAGTATGATTTCCTTGACGAAATCACCTTGTCCTGAAGAGGCCGCCGAGCGTCTCGGCATTGCAGTGGGCGATGCGGTATACATCCTGAAGCGGATTCGTAAAGCGAATGATGAGCCGGTGATGCTGTCCGTCAATTACTTGCCGGCGGCGCGTTTCGGGGAGGGATTTGAGCAGCATACCTTTTCCGGCTCCCTGCTGAAGTTCGTCGAGGATACCTTAGGAGTCACCATTAATCGCGCCGATACCGAAATTGCGGTGCCGCTGCACATTGACCGAAATTGTCAGCAGCTGCTGCAGCATCCGCACACGACGGTACTGCTGCTGAAGCAGCTGCACTATGATGAAGGAAACCAGCCTGTGTTTTATTCCCAGGATTATATGCGCAACGATGTATTTACGTTTCATCTAAGACGTACGCGGTAAATAAGATCACCCTTGGCCTGAGATGCGGGCTGAGGGTGATTTTTTGTGTTGGGCTGGGGATGCGGGATCGCGCCCAATGAACGCGAAAAACCGAACTCGATGCGCGCGCAGCCCACCCTCGCGCCCAATGAACACCAAAAACCGAACACGATGCGCCCGCAGTCCGCTCTCGCGCCCAACGAACGCGAAAAACCGAACTCGATGATCCACAGCGGCGGGTTTGGAGTAAATGAACGCGAAAAACCGAACTCGATGCGCCCGCAGCCCGCCCCCGCGCCGAACGAACGCGAAAAACCGAACCCGTTGCGCCCGCGGTCCGCCCTCGCGCCCAATGAACGCGAAAAACCGAACTCGGTGCGCCCGCAGCCCGCCCTCGCGCCCAACGAACGCGAAAAACCGAACTCGATACGCTCGCAGCCCGCCCTCGCGCCCAATGAACATCAAAAACCGAACTCGATGTGCGTGCAGTCCGCCCTCGCGCCCAACGAACACCAAAAACCGAACTCGATACTCGCGCAGTCCGGTTTAGCGCCCAACGAACATCAAAAACCGAATACGATGATCCACGGCGGTAGGTTTGGAGTAACTGAACACCAAAAACCGAACTCGATGCGCGCGCAGCCCGCTTTCGGGTCGAACGAGTGCGAAAAACCGAACTCGATGATCCACAGCGGCGGGTTTGGAGTAAATGAACGCGAAAAACCGAACCCGATGCGCCCGCAGCCCGCCCTCGCTTCCAACGAACGCGAAAAACCGAACCCGATGCGCCCACAGCCCACCCCCGCGCCCAATGAACACCAAAAACCGAACTCGATGCGCCCGCAGCCCGCCCTCGCGCCCAATGAACACCAAAAACCGAACACGATAAGCTCGCAGTCCGCCCTCGCGCCGAACGAACACCAAAAACCGAACTCGATGATCCACAGCGGCGGGTTTGGAGTAAATGAACGCGAAAAACCGAACCCGATGCGCCCGCAGCCCGCCCTCGCGCCCAATGAACACCAAAAACCGAACTCGATGCGCTCGCAGTCCGGTTTAGCGCCCAACGAACGCGAAAAACCGAACTCGATGCGCCCGCAGTCCGCCCTCGCGCCCAACGAGTGCGAAAAACCGAACCCGATGCGCCCACAGCCCACCCCCGCGCCCAACGAACACCAAAAACCGAACCCGATGATCCACAGCGGCGAGTTTTGAGTAAATGCGACCATTCTTGTAAATCTGACAAATAATTAACAAATAAAGGAACATATTTTACATAGAGTGAAATCTTTGTAAATTATACGAATCTATAATCGGGTAGATGTCATTAAAGCATAGGAAGGATGAAAGTAGAATCATGAAGCTTTTTCACAGAAAGTGGCTGGCTTTGTTGTTAAGTGGTGTCCTCATGCTCTCGAATCTATGGATTGTGGCACCGCAGCAGGTGGAGGCGGCACCGGGCAGCGCGCTGACGGTTGCGCAGGCGATCGCTGGGAACAGTGGCACTGCGACGGTAGAGGGGTACATTGTCGGACATGCCACGGGCTCCAAGACGTCTAACTTTACAGCTCCATTCGGCAATGATTTCAATGTTCATCTGGCAGATGCGGCAGGAGAAAGGGATCCCGGCAAGCTGTTGAATGTACAGGTTTCGTCAGGGTACCGCAGCGAATTTGGTCTTCAGAGCAACCAGGGGCTGATCGGTAAGAAAATCAAGGTGACTGGACAGCTTGCGTTATACAACAATTTTCCAGGCTTGAAGAGCCCGACGGAGATGGTGTTCGCGGAAGCACCCGGCGATCCTGGCGATCCCGGCAATCCCGGCACAATGTCGTCCATTGCAGCAGCACGGGCACTGCATGACGGCGAAGCCGCCATCATTACAGGGGTTGCTATAACAAAGTCGGGCGCTTTTGGCTCCAAAGGCTTCTATGTGCAGGATGATACCGCAGGCATCTACGTTCAGCAACAAAGCGTAGAGGCGGAGGCCGGCAGCAAGGTGACGGTCAGCGGCATCAAGTCGGTGGACAGCGCCAGCGGCGAGGTGCAGCTTCAAGCGACAACGGTACAGATTACAGGGACAAGCCCGATACCGGCCCCGGTGGGAGTAACGCCGGCGACGGTCAGTGCAGATACCTACGGACAGCTGGTAAAGCTGACGGGAGTCACTGCCCAGCAGGTCAGTGATGAGGGCACATCCGGCTCGTTTTCTTTCTATGCAGCAGCAGATGGGGAGCAGGTTCGGGTGTTTGTAGACTTCCATACCGGCCTTGCCAAAAACACAGTGCAAAACGGACAGGAGGTCCATGTTACCGGAGTCGTGACTCCTTTTGAAGGCGGACTGCAGATCAAGCCATCGAAGGCTGGTGATATCCGTCCGGCTCTGACGAACGTTTCCGGCAAAAAAATCCTTTTTGACAATACCCATGGACAGACTGCCGGCGCGGCAGATTGGGTTATTGACGGAGCCTTTTCGGATTTTGCGGATGGGCTGAAGGATCTCGGCTTCACCGTTGACCAGCTGGAGCGCACGGCTCCATTTAACTTCAGTGAGCAGGCCATTACGCTGGAGAAGCTTCAGGAATATGATGTGTTTATTATCGGGGAAGCGAACATTCCCTTTAAAGCGTCGGAGCAAGATGCATTGCTGCAATATGCTCAAAGCGGAGGCAGCATCTTCTTCATCGGCGATCATTATAATGCAGACCGAAATTATAACCGCTGGGATTCCACCGAGGTGTTTAACGGTTATCGGCGCGGGGCTTTCGGTAATCCGACCAAAGGCATGACAGCAGAGGAAGCAGCTTCTAGCGCCATGGCAGGCGTAACGAGCACAGACTGGCTGGGCACGAACTTCGGCATCCGGTTCCGGTTTAATGCCTTGGGAACGATCGAAAGTGGTCAGACGGTGGTACCTCCGAGCGATGCTTTTGGCATCACAGAGGGAGTAAGCGTCGTTGAATCCCACGCCGGCGGTACGCTGGCCATTTTGAATCCGAAGATTGCCAAGGGTCTGATCTATATGCCTAAAAATGCACCGAAGTGGGGACCTGCGGTAGACCAGGGGGTCTACAACGGAGGCGGCATCGACGAAGGTCCGTATGCGGCCATTGCCAAGGTGGGGGCCGGCAAAGCCGCATTCATTGGCGACTCCTCTCCGGTAGAGGATATCACGCCAAAATACCGCCGGGAGGACAGCGGCGCTGTCAAGACCACCTATAACGGCTTCCTGGAAGAAGGCGATAACAGCGAATTTCTGCTTCAAACAGTAGAGTGGCTGGCTGTACAGGAGGACTACACGACCTTTGAAGGACGGGTGGAGCTGAGTCCGGTGACACCGCTGCTCAGCTTTGAGACTCCGGCTGCATCGACAGAGCCGCAACAGGAGCCGTGGAGCAATCCGACGGGGGGCTACAAATGGTATAATCCCGCTACCTTTGCCCCGGGCTCGTATGGATCAGGTCAAGCGCCGCCCGAGAAGGTGGAGGTGCCCGGCATTACCTCGATCGCTGAGGCGAGAAAGTATCCGGTAAGCACGACGCTTACGGTCGAAGGGGTCATTACGACGACTCCGGGCTCTTGGGGTGCCAAAGGTTTTTATATCCAGGACGCTACCGGCGGCATTTACATGTATCAAAATGCGGGCAGCTACGCTCTGGGTCAGAAAGTGCAGGTGACCGGAGATGTCAATGTGTTTAGCAGCGAGCTCCAGCTATCCAATATATCCCAAATAACCGTAACCGGTAACGGCACCCTTCCCCAGCCGAAGGTGGTTTCAACTGTAGATGAGAGCCATCAGGGACAGGTAGTGAAGCTGAACGGCGTCAGTATCCAAAATATCGTAAAAGCAGACAATTACGGCACTCTTCAATTCAATGCTGTAAAAGGAAGCAGCAGCACGCTGGTGCGAATCGATAACCGCACTGGAGTCAACTACAATACCTTTACCGCCCAGTACAAAGAAGGGGATGTGCTGGATCTGACGGGAATTGCAAGTGTTTTTAACGGGACCTATCAGCTCAAGCCGCGCTCGGCAGAGGATGTTGTGTATACAGATAACGCATCGGAGGAGCCGGTTGCGGTAGAGCTGATCGGCCTGAACGATCTTCACGGCAAAATCGATCAGCATTACGAGCTGGATATTAATGGAGATGACATTATGGACGGAACCTACGGCGGGGCTGAGTATATGGCAGCGTATATCCGTCAGCGTCAGCAAGCACAACCTAACACCTTGTTTGTCGGAGTCGGTGATCTGATTGGCGGCAGTTCACCAGTATCGGCTCTGTTTCAGGACGAGCCGACCGTAGAAATTCTGGATGCTCTGGATCTGGCCGTAAATACCGCCGGCAATCATGAATTCGACGAGGGGACTACGGAGCTCTTACGGATGGTAAACGGCGGAGATTACCCGCATGATGACGTGAACCGGGCGTACGGCGGTATGGAGCATGCACTGCTGGCGGCGAATGTGGTCTGGAGATCCGGAGAGTCGGCAGGCGAAAGTATTCTCCCGGCTTATCACATTGAAGAGGTAGAGGGTCAGCGGATCGGATTTATCGGGGTTGTCACGGAAGGCGCAGCAGAGATGGTGATGCCCTCAGGCATCCAGGATATCGAGTTTACGAATCCGGTCAACGCCATCAATAAAGCGGCAGCCGAGCTGAAGGAGCAAGGCGTCCGTGCCATCATCGTGCTGGCTCACAGCGCTGCCTCGCAGGATGCTGCAGGTCGCATTACCGGCGAGGCTGCAGATTATGTGAATGGGATTGATGCGGAGGTTGATGTTATTTTTGCCGCGCATAATCATGCGGTCGTGAATGGCCTTCTCGGCAGCACCTTAATCGTGCAGGCATCGGAATATGGCAAGGCTCTGAGCCGGGTGAAGCTGAGCCTGGATCCGGTGACCGGAGATATTGCAGAGAAGAGTGCGGATATTCTGTGGGTGGATCATGCCGGTGTTGAGCCGGACCCGGAAGTAAGTGCCATTCTGGACAAATATGAGCAGCAGGTTGCTCCCCTCTTGAATGAGGTCGTTGGCACAGCGGCGATCGATATGGAGGGCGGCTATGCCGTTAAAGGCGAGGTTGGGGACAATGCGCTCGGCAACCTGATCGCAGACAGTATGGCTTGGGCGATGGATAGTGATTTCGCCATGATGAACGGCGGCGGCATCCGCGACCAGCTGAATGCAGGAGAGATTACGTTTGGCGAGTTGTTTAATATTTTGCCGTTTAATAACGTGCTCGTGAAGCTGGAGATTCAGGGAAGCGATCTGGTGAAGATGGTGAATGCCCAGATGACCAGCCTGTACGGGCCGGATTTCAGCATCAGCGGATTCAAATATACCTGGGATGGCAGCACGGCTAAAGTAGTGGACATCACGCTGCCGGACGGAAGTGCTATTGATGCAGATCGGGTGTACACCCTCACGGTGAACAACTACATGTCCACATCCACAGGCGCTAAATACAAGCTGTTCGGTGAGCTGGGCAACAATCCAGTCATGGGACCGGAGGATCTGGAGGCGCTTGTAAGCTTCATCGAGAGCTTTAAGGAGCCGATCCGTTATGAAGCGGAGGGACGAATCTCTGAAGTAGGCAGCGGAGGCAGTGAGTTCGGACCTGTCGTGACCATTGGAGAAGCCAAGCTGCTGGAGGACGGAGCTGAAGTGACGGTGGAAGGCGTCGTCAGCAGCAAGCCGGGAGCTTTCGGTTCGAACCACAGCTTTTACCTTCAGGATGACAGCGGCGGCATTCAGGTATACACCTACGAGAACCCGGGTGTGAGCGTCGGAGACCGGCTGAAGCTGAAGTCGCAAAAAAGCACATACCGCGGGGCTTATCAGCTGAACGGCATTGCGGAATTGCAAGTGCTGGGACAGGTGCAGCTGCAGCCGCAGGCGGTAAGCACCCTGACCGGAGCGCAGGAGTATGAGCTGGTAACGCTTCAGGAGGTCAAGGTCGAGCAGCTATCCGCCAAGGACGGATACGGCAATTTCAGCTTTAAGGCGGTACGCGACGGCCGCAGCGAGAGCATTTATGTAGACAGCCGCACTGGCATCACTTATGAAGCCTTTAAGGCCGAGGTGACGGCAGGGGATGTGCTGCATATCACGGGGATCGTTGTCCCTTACAATGGCAGCTTTCAGCTGAAGCCCCGGAGCATGGAGGATTTTGCAGATGCTGACGCTACGGCTCCAGATGCATTCCTGGTGGGTTCACCGGTCTTTACCGACCTTTCAGGCAAGCCGGTAACGGCGCTGCAGCGGGATCAATTTATTCAAGTCGGGAGTGTGATGACGAACCAGAGTGGTGCAGAGCAGCAGGCCGCTTTGATTATTGCGCTTTACGACAGTAAGAACCGGCTGAAGAATGTGTCGTACGTGGAGAAAAAAGTGGCCGCCGGCCAAACGGAATCCTTGAAAGCCGGCTTTAGCCTGCCAAACAATGTTAAAGGCTACGTGATCAAGGTGATGGTATGGGACAGCTTCAATGGCATGAAGCCGTTGTCGGAGGCGGTTCAGTTCCCGAATGAAGAGCAGGATACGGTGAAGCAGTAACGGGATACGAGGCACAGAACAGGGAGGATTTTATGAACAGACCCATAACACGGCTTCAAGCCCGCATATGTATGGCGATGATGGTGGTGCCTGTAGCGCTGTCAGGCGGAGGGAGTGCAGCGGCTGAGGGTGCTGCAGCAGGTTCAACGTCTCAGGGAGTCATGATGAATACAGGATACAGCAGCGCCCGGTCTGGTGTTTTTGCGGCGGCAGATCTGTCCCCGAACGCCTTGTCCGCAGTCGCCCAGGTGGATGCTGCATCCGGCACAGTGAGAATTACGGGGACGGTCTCCAAAGGGGCAGGTCAGCCGGTTACGGTCATGGTCATCCGGCCGTCCGGCGGTATAGATTATGTGGATCAGACCTCTAGCAGCAGTGACGGACAATATGAGTTTCAATATGTGCTGGAGGAAATGAGTCCGAGGGGGACCTATCTAGTCAAAGTGGGAGGCAGCGGAGGAGACACATTGGTAACGACGGAGTTTACGTATTCAGCGATCTCCCAGCCCACTCCGCCGCCAGTGAGTGTACCGGAAGCGCCTGGCGCGCAGCCCACTCAGCCGTCACAGCCGCCTGCTGTTCAGCCGGGCCCAGTCCCGTTATATGTCGTTGATGCTTCCAGCCTCAGCGCAGTCAATACTGCGGGGCCGGGGCCGGTCACCATAAAGGTGCCAGCAGGGAATGAGGGAGTTAAGCTGCCGTACAATGCAGGGGAGCTCTTGGGCAGCCGCAGCCTGATTATCCACAGCGGCGCGGTCAGCGTCGAGATCCAGCCGAAGGTGCTCTCTGATCTGGTCAAGCTCAAGGCGGGTGAGAGTCTGGAGGGGGCAGCCATATCGTTTATCGTTCAGGAGTTGAATGTATCAGAGGCGGAGAAGCAGCTGCCGCAGCGCACGGCCGGAACCTGGATGACAACAGCCGGACAGGTGCTGGATCTGGATCTGGCGCTGCACACGCAGTCCGGCACCGCGGTCAGGCTGTCATCCTTCTCCGAACCTATTGAGGTGTCTTTCGGCTTGGATGAGAATCGTGAGAAGCGTCTGATGGGTGTCTACTACTGGAATGAACAGCAAGGAGCATGGGAGTATATGGGCGGAGCTCTGGACACAACAGAGACGCGCCTGATCGCGAAGCTTCCCCACTTCAGCACCTTTGCAGTTCTGGAATACCATAAAGCGTTTGCGGATGTACCAGCCGGGCACTGGGCTCAGGAGACGATTACTACGCTCGCGGCCCGGCACATCGTCTCCGGGGTATCGGACACCATGTTCGCTCCAAGCCGGCAGGTGTCCCGGGCTGAGTTTGCAGCGCTGCTCGTTCGCACGCTTTCACTTCAGACTTCAGGTAGAGTCACCCATTCCTTTCAGGATGTGCCGACTTCATCATGGTTTGCTTCTGAAGTAGCAGCGGCCTATGATGCCGGACTCATCCAGGGCAAGTCGGCCAAGGCGTTTGAGCCGCATGCCGGGATGACCCGTGAGGAGATGGCGGTCATGCTGGTTCGGGCATACGAGCTTTCCCGTGGCGCGTCTGCAATGTCTTCCTCCACCACCAGGTACGAGGATCAGAACGAGATTGCATCGTGGGCCCAAGCACATATTAGCCGTGGAACCGCAGCCGGGCTGCTGAACGGAGCCGGTGGAAGCCGCTTTCTGCCGAAAGCCTCCGCCAGCCGCGCAGAGGCCACGCAGGCTGTTGCGAACATGCTGATGGCTCTAGAAGGTTAAGAACGAAGCAATGAGGAGAGGATTTAGAAAGGAGCCGCGGGGTTGAAGCGGCTCCTTTGTTTAGGTTAGTGTATAGTTGATTTAGAGAACGAAGATTTAAGGCAGGAGAGATGGATATGGCCAAAACAATTATAGAAAAGCTGAACCTGCATAAATACGAGCACACCGCCGTGCTGTTTACCCCGGAGGGGGAGGACAGCCTGGCGTCCTTGACAGCCGCGGACCGGGCATTGAAGCCTCAGGTGTATGATATGATTTTTGCGTTCTGTCTGGATCTGAGAGCCTTGCAGGAGCTTGTCGCAACGGTTATTGACCGGGACTGTATCCGAAAGGGAGGGTATTTATACGCCGCTTATCCCAAGAAAGGCAATCGCGTATACGACTCTTATATTCACCGGGACACGCTGTTTGAGGGACTGGGAGCAGATCCGGAAGGGTATATCGGGTCAAGCACTATGAAATTTAGCCGGATGGTGGGCATGAATGACGTCTTTACCGTGGTCGGCTTCAAAAATGAAGGCACGAAGAAGGCCCGATCCTCCTCAAAGCCCAGCCAGTCCGTCGCCGATTACATTGCGATGATACCGAATATAGAGCAGGATTTGATCGGGGAGCCGGAGGCGCTGGCCTTCTATCGATCGCTGACTCCCGGCTACCAGCGAGACTGGGCGCGTTATGTCTAAAGTGCCGTGCAGGAGGGAACAAGAGCCAAGCGGCGGGAAGAGATGAAGTCGGTATTAATCCAAGGCTTCAAGAGCATAGAGCTCTATCGGCAAAATAGCAGATGATCCTGCTGCTGCCAAAGGCAACAAGCATGTCTTATTTAGGGCATACGCAAAGCCCGGCAGCAGCACTTGGTCTTTGCAGACCTGCGCGTGGATTACCGGCAGCATTCGTTCGCAATACTGGTGCTGCCGGAGCGGGATTTACATAATTTTTTGATTCGTGTCGCTTCTTCAATGATGTCATCCACGCTGTGGAAGCTTTCGCTTTGATTGGTGACGACGGCAATGGATATGGACACCAGCGGGATCTGGCCGTAGACGCCAGAGCGCCCATCACCCATCACGTAATTGTTCTGGAGGTCTTCTTGCTTGTACAGGCTGCTCTTGAGTGCTTCAAACTGTTCGATGACCTGACTGCAGGAGTTGGCGTAGCTGTGATGGTTCAAAATGACGATGAAATCATCCCCGCCGATATGTCCCAGGTAAGAGTGGGGTCCTTGAAACGCCTCCCGCAGCAGATTGGCCGTCGCCTGGATCAGAACGTCGCCCATCTTGAAGCCGTAGCTGTCATTGTACGATTTGAAGTAGTCGAGATCAATGTACAGCACACTGAACTGTTCCAGCAATACGGTCTTCTGAAGCTGCTCATCAATCATATGATTGCCCGGCAGTCCGGTCAGTGAATTGAGATAGGCTGCTTTCTCCGCCCGGATGTCGGCGACCTCCAGGAGCAGCCTGCGAATGCTTACAGCACCTAACAGCTGGTCTTCCCGAAGGACCAGTACGACATCATACAGTTCCTCCTCTGCCCGGTTCATCGCCTGAAGGCTGACATCAATGATGGATTCGCTCGCATCCACGACAAGTGGACTGCGATTCATAATCAGTTTGACCGGGCGCTGAATGTAGATGTTATAGCCATATTGGGTTCCCACATGCTGATAAAACCGGTTGCGTGTCAGCAGAGCAGGCTTGCCGGTCTCCCCGACAACAGCGATGCCTTCCAGCCTATGGCTCTGCTTGAACCATTCGTCTGCAACCCGGCAATTGGTGTCCGGGGAGACGACGGGAATGGTTTCGGCAATGTCGCCGATTTGTGCCAGCGTCAAGTCGACTCTCCTCCTCGTCAAGCCTTTCATTACGAACGGGCATCCGGGCACGGCTCTGCTCTGCTCACATTGATGTCTTCTCACAGACAGGCAGCGAAGCGGTCTGCAGCTCGGTAGCCGGTCGTCCAATGGCATAGCCCTGCCCGTATTCAATCCCTTCCTTTTGTAAAAAAACAAATTCCTCCCGCGCCTCAATGCCTTCCGCAATGATATGCGTCCCGGATTCCGCAGCAAACTCCTGCAGCAGCTTGACGATCCGCTGTTGATTTGGGCACAGGTGGACGTTTCGGATCAGCGATTTATCCAGCTTGATGAATTCAGGCTTCAGGCTCACAATCGCCTTCAGGCTGTTATAGCCAGAGCCTGCATCGTCAATAGCCACGCGAAAGCCTTGGGCGCGGTAATGGTACAGGATGCGTTCGAATTCTACGTAATCATGGACCGCCTGCTTCTCGGTCAGCTCGAAGACAACCTGCTTCGGTGACAGCCCGTATCTGGACAGCAGCTGCAATGTTTCACCACTGCGATAGTTGGTGTCCAGCAGCACTTGAGGATGGATATTAATGAAAATCACAGTATCTCGAGGCTTGTCCGAGCGCGTTAACGCAGCGCAGAAGCGATTAAAGGACAAATCCCGGCTGGCACGCTCAAAGGCAAATACCTGATCGGTATGTCCAATGAAATCATAAAAAGCTTCTGTATTCGGAAACAGAGAAGAAGCCGGCGGACGGTTCAGCACCTCATAGCCGAGAGGGCTGCCCTCCTGCAGGCTGATGACCGGCTGGAAATACGTCGTCAGCGATTGGTCCCGGATCATCCCCCGCAGAGCATGATAACGTTTCAGAGAGACCATGTACTGCCGGATGACGTCAAACAGGTAAGTCATAGGTTTATTAACACCTGGAGAATTCTGTGAAGAAAAGAGATGTGTTTTCATAATCCATCCGTCCTTTTATGCCTGAAGAAGCGAGGCGAGGTTCATGTTGTTTTGCCGCTATAGCCTTATACTATCACTATGCTTCTCACACCGTGTTAACAGAATGTTAAATTCAAAAAAAGCGTAATGAATAAAAATATAGCTCCATTCGCAGCAACGCGAACGGCGTTCGGACTGCAAAATGGAGGACTCTTTTGAAAGACGGGACTCTTGCTCTATAATAGAAAAGCTGGCTCCATAAAGCTGCACAGGAACAAGCAACAACAGAACAGGAGAACGTTCAACATGAATACCATTCGAAAAATGGCCGTGATTGGCCTCGGACACATGGGCAAGCATATGATTCACCGGCTATTGCCTCAATTTAAAGGCCAAATCGAGCTGAGCGCCATTTGCGACAGCCATGAGGAAAGCCTGCGTAGAGAAGCCGCCGAGATCGCAGACAGCCCGCGCCTATACACAGATTACCGCCAGCTGCTGGATGAAACAGAGCTGGATATGGTATACATTGCGGTTCCGCCCTCCCTGCATGAGAACGTGGCGAAGATCGCGTTCGAGAAGGGGCTCCACGTATTCTGTGAGAAGCCGCTTGCGAACAGTCTGGAAGAAGCGAGAGTCATGACCGCCCTCGCGGAGCGAAGCGGAAAGATTCATGCCGTTCATTTCTCACTTCCGCTGGACCCGGCCGTGCTGAAGATGAAAGCGCTGCTGAAGGAGAGAGCCATCGGCGCGATTGCGGGCATGAATTTGTTCCTGGAATTCCCGCAGTGGCCCAGAGCCTGGCAGCATAATGCGTGGATTACATCCAGGCAGCAGGGTGGGTATTTGCTGGAGGTAGGAATTCACTGGATTCAAATGATTCAGCAGGTGTTCGGACCCATCACTCATGTCCAGAGTCAAGTGACGTTTCCCGAAGATGCCTCCCAGTGCGAAAGCCTTGTGCGCGCTGTGCTGCGCCTGGAGGACGGCACGGACATTCAGTTGTCAGGAACCGACCGCCGGGAAGGTGATGAGCGAGTCTCGCTCGTCATCCATGGCGAAGAGGGGAGAATCGCCTTGGAGAACTGGCGGGACCTGCAGCTTGGCGGCCCGGCCGAAGCGGAGATGCAGCCGGTGCCATTGGATGATGTCTCTAGCCCGCTGCCAATGCTCAAGCAGTTTCTGCAGTGCATCCAGGGTGAACCCGGTGTCATCTTTAACTTCCACGACGGCTATAACGCTCAGGTGATCCTGGAGGCTCTGCGTCATCCCGGTGAGGGCTGGGTGGATGTACGGGATCAGCTGCTGGGTTATTCCTCTGCCGAGATGTAAACGGATCATCAGCAGGCATTCCGCCTTCTTGGCCTATGCCCACAATACTTTATCCAAAAAAGCTGACGTCATGGCTCGACGTCAGCTTCTTGGCGTTCTTCGGACCAAGACCATGCCCCGGTTACGATACTCCCTCGGCATCGGCAATGGAGACGGCAAGCACTCTGCGCTTGATCCGTACGGCGCCGTAGTACAGCGAGCCAAGCAGCAGCCAGCTGAAGCCAAGCAGGAGCGAATCAAGGTCCAGCAGGGTAATCAGATACAGAATAAATCCGGCGCCCAGAAGCGGACAGAAGAACCGAAGAAGCAGGTTTCTCGCGCCCCGCTGCTTCTCCCGGAGGATATAGTGGGAAATGACCGAAAGGTTGACGAATAAGAACGCAGTCAGAGCACCGAAGCTCACGAATTTGATCGCGGTGTCCAAACTCATAAACAACGCAGATAGCGAGATGATGCTGACCAGCACGATGTTGAATACGGGCGTGCGGAATTTGGGGTGAATGGAGCCGAACGTCTTGGCAGGCAGAATGGCGCTCCGGCCCATCACGAACAGCAGGCGGGAGACAGTGGTCATGGAGGACATGCCCTGAGACAACACAGCGAAGATGACGACAAAGGTATAGATGGAGGCCAGGCCGCTTCCGCCGATCGCCTGCATGAGTTCGAAGCCCGCCGACTCCGCATTAGCGAAGGTGAAGGACGGGTACATTTGCTGAATCAAATACGCCGTTACAAAATAAATCGCGCCCGCGATCAGAACGATGGCCATAATGGCGCGGGGGATCGTTTTCTTGGGGTCCTTGGTTTCTTCCGCCATCGTGGTGACCGAGTCGAAACCGAGGAACGAGAAGCAGACGAGGGAAGCACCGGCAAGAATGGTGGAGAAGGATACGCCGTCCGTCGAA
The DNA here is from genome assembly GCF_044383795.1 of Paenibacillus sp. JSM ZJ436. Lineage (NCBI taxonomy): Bacteria > Bacillati > Bacillota > Bacilli > Caryophanales > Paenibacillaceae > Paenibacillus > Paenibacillus sp. JSM ZJ436. The sequence continues at coordinate 24,052 of NZ_JBISEO010000007.1, read as the reverse complement.
GGCAGCGGATTCCAGCCTGCACTCAGGCCATATTCCGTTGCATTGTATACAATCAGTCCGCAGAAGCCGGCAATGAACAGAATCTGCATCGTCACGAACACCTTGTTCAGGTTGGCGGAGGATTTAATTCCGATGATATTCACGACCATAATGACAAGCGTTAACGCCAGAATCCAGACAAAGGAAGGCACTGTGGTGAACTGGGCATTCAGGTTAATGCCGAACATAAGCACAGCCACGATACAGGAGAACAGATAATCCAGCAGAATGACCCAGCCGACCAGAAAGCCGGTAAAGGAGTTCATGGATTTCGTGACATAGGTATAGGCGGAGCCCGATACCGGGAACGCCTTTGCCATCTGCGCATAGCTGGCCGCTGTAAAGATAATTGCGATAAAAGCCAGTACATAGGCGGCCAGCATCATCCCTCCGGAGCCTTCAGAGAGTACCCCGAAGCTGGTAAAAAAAATCATGGGAGACATCCAGGCCAGCCCCATCGTCACCACATGTGTCATGGAAAGATTGCGTTTTAAAGTGATCTCTTTTGGCATCTTTCATTCCTCCTTGTTATTGTCGTTCGTCGGCGGCAATGATTTTCTCGTGTTATATAATTTAACATTGTTGCAGGTAACGGTTCAAAAGACAACAACATTTTTTTCATAAAAATTAAAATACAGCCTTCGAATTTCAGAAAACTCATGCAAACCACCCCTTTTTTCGCCTGAAAAAACATTTTTATCACGATATTTACTCTTTTTGATTGTTGGTTGCCTGCAATATATGTTAGGATAGTTAACACAAGGACAAAAAATGAATATAAAAGGTTTTCTAGGGTTCCGGGCTGCCAGGTGCAGCCGTCTGGTCCGAGAGAGAACGCATCGGGTGCCAGTGCCGGTGTACACGGCGGGACAAAAGCCCGGGAGAATGCATCAAAAGTTATCTTTTGACGTTCTTCCGGGCTTTTATATTTGAATAAGGGAGGCCATTTTCATGACAGCAGTGTTCAAGATGATGATTCCAGCGGGCGGTAAATGGTCCGCACAGGTAGGTCGGGGCAAGCAGATCCGAATCACGGCACAAGGAGAGCGGGCTAATCTGGCCTGCATGCTGTACAACGCCAAATCTCCTGCCGAACGCTACAATATGCCGGATACCCTGAAGGCACAGCATACTGCGATGCTGACTGCCGGTCATGTGCTGATGAGTGATCAGGGAAAGGTACTGGCATCGATGATCCAGGACGAGGTGGGCTGGCATGATTCTCTTTCGGGCTACACGACGAGACGGGGTACGGATGAGAAGTACGGGTGGACTCGTTACCAGACGGAAGGGAATAAGTGGTACCGCAGCGGAGAAGAGAATTTCAAGGTGGAGCTCTTCCGCCACGGCCTGACAGGCAGGGACATGGTAGCGCCGGTTAATTTTTTTACAAAAATCGTATGTCAAAAGGATGGGGCCATGCGCTATGTAGAGCAGGCGGTGGCTCAGCAGACCGTGATCCTTCGAACAGAGATGGAGGTGCTGGTTGTATTCTCGAATACGCCAAGCCCGCTGGATCCCTCCGAGCACTATCTTAACGCTCCCGTTGAGATCGAGATTTTGGACGCAGAGCCTGTGAAGGAAGATGATATTTGCGTGAATCGATGCGGGGAGAACCGCCGGGCATTTGAAAATACATGGCATGACAATGCGCTGTTGAAGGGGGCTTATTGAGATGGAGAACCTAAGAGCGATGGAGTACAGACGGAGCGTGGAGGCTGCCGTGTATGATCAGACGATTTTGGCAGGAGACGGGTGGATGCATGATCTGCTGCCGGGTCAGGTGCTTCGGATCGTCGATGTGGAAGGCAATCAGGCCGTAGATACGCTGTTCTATTCAACAGAAGATCCTGCGGATCACTATAGTGCAGTGGGGACGATCACAAGACAAGGCAGTCTGTATCTTACGACCGGCTCGGTGCTGGTTGCTGAATCCGGGCGGGAGCTGCTGAAGATTACGGCCGATACCTGCGGACGCCACGATACAATCGGGGGCGCTTGCTCAGCGCAGAGCAATACGGTCCGGTATGCCCATGACACACTGCCGATGCACAATTGCCGGGACACCTTCATGCTCATGCTGTCAGAGCGGAGTGCGTTTAGCAAGCGGGATTTGGCACCTAACGTGAATTTTTTTATGAATGTACCTGTGACGCCGGAGGGAGGCCTGACCTTTGAGGATGGCATTTCGGGACCGGGCCGGTATGTCGAGCTCACCGCTTTGGCTCCGGTAACCGTGCTGATCAGTAACTGCCCGCAGCTGAATAACCCGTGTAACGGCTACAACCCGACCCCTGCAAGAGTGCTGATCTGGGATGGAAATGGAGAAACAGGCGAAGGAGGCGAGGTCCATGTTTAAGAAGGTTCTGATTGCTAACCGGGGCGCAATTGCGGTTCGGATCGAGCGTACCCTGCGTCAAATGGGAATTCCATCGGTGGCCGTGTACACCAAGGCGGACCAGGACAGCCTGCACGTCTATCAGGGGGATGAGGCGGTGCAGATCGGGGAAGGCCCGGCCAAAGAAAGCTATGTCAATGCTGAGCTGATTCTGCGTACCGCACTGGAGGTAGGTGCTGATGCGATTCACCCGGGTTATGGATTTTTGAGTGAGAATGCTGAATTCGCCAGGTCTTGTGCCAGAAACGGCATTACATTTATCGGTCCGTCTCCGGAGCATCTTGAGATGTTCGGACTGAAGCATACGGCGCGCTCCATGGCGCAGGCGGCAGGTGTGCCTCTGCTCCCCGGCACTGCATTGATTACAGATGTGGAAGCAGCGGTTCGTGCTGCGGAAGAGATTACTTATCCTGTGATCCTAAAAAGCACAGCCGGCGGCGGCGGCATCGGGATGCGAATTTGTGATCATGCCGAGGCTCTGCGCGAGGCGTTCGATGCGGTAACCCGGCTCGCGATGACGAACTTTAACGATGGCGGTGTGTTTTTGGAAAAATATGTGGAGCGCGCGCGGCACGTGGAGGTGCAGATCTTTGGTAACGAGTATGGGGAGGCGGTGGCTCTCGGTGAGCGTGACTGCTCTGTGCAGCGAAGAAATCAGAAGATTATTGAGGAAACCCCGGCCCCCTGCTTCCCGGATCGGCTGCGCCATCGCATGCATGAGGATGCGCGCCAGCTGGCGCTTACGGCAGGCTACCGCAGCGCGGGAACGGTGGAGTTCCTGTATGACCCTGAAGAGGAAAAATATTATTTCCTCGAGGTAAACACCCGACTGCAGGTGGAGCATGGCGTGACCGAGGAGGTGCTCGGCATTGATCTGGTGGAATGGATGATCCGGGAAGCCGCCGGGGATCTGCAGCAATTAAGTGCGAAAGCAGGGAGGCCGCAGGGTCACAGCCTTCAGGTCCGGCTCTATGCCGAGGACGCGGTGAACAGCTTCCGTCCCAGCGATGGCATGATTGATCAGATTGTATGGCCGCGCAATACGCGTGTGGAAACCTGGATTCAGAACGGCGTGCAGGTTACGACGCTGTATGATCCTATGCTTGCGAAGCTCATTGTGCATGCTCCTGCCCGGGATGAAGCTATTCAGGCGATGATGACCGCCCTTGGAGAGCTGCGGGTGTACGGGGTGACAACCAATAAGGCTTATATTGAAGGATTTTTGCAAACCCCGGCTTTTCAGGAGGGGAAAGTATATACACATATTCTGGATGGCTTCATGCCCACCGAGCTTGCGATTGAGGTGCTGGACGGCGGTGTTCAGACCACGGTGCAGGATGATCCCGGCCGGGTCGGATACTGGGATATCGGGGTTCCACCGTCTGGTCCAATGGACCGCCTGGCCTTCCGGACCGGGAACCGGCTGCTTGGCAATGACGATCAGGCTGCAGGCCTTGAAATGACGCTGCGCGGCGGGGCGTACCGATTCCGTGCAGATTTCAGAATCTGTCTCACCGGTGCTGACATGCAGGCGACCATAGACGGGGGCAAAATCCCGATGTATACGCCGATACCTGTGAAGGCGGGGTCCACGCTCACTCTTGGCGAGGCGCAATACGGTATGCGAGCCTATCTGCTCGTGGGCGGGGGCCTGGATATGCCGTTGACCCTTGGCAGTGCGGCTACCTTTACACTTGGCGGCTTCGGGGGACATTCCGGCAGTGCATTGCGAGCGGGTGCGGTGCTTGGCGTCCATCCCGGCCCGCCTGAAGATAGCGCGCCGCTCCTTGCCGGGCTGCCACCAGCCTCGGTACCTCAGCTCGGCCGGGAGTGGAATATTGGCGTCATTCCGGGCCCGCATTGTACCGCGGAGTATGTGCTCCCGGAGTACTTGGAGCAGCTGACGACAACTTCGTGGGAGGTTCACTTCAACAGCTCACGCACCGGCGTCCGGCTCGTAGGTCCCGCACCGCTGTGGGCCCGGGAGGACGGCGGGGATGCCGGACTGCACCCCTCCAACATTCATGACAATGCCTATGCGATAGGTGCTCTGGATTTGACCGGCGACCTGCCGATTCTGCTCGGTCCGGACGGACCGAGTCTCGGCGGCTTTGTCTGTCCGGTGACCACAGCCACAGCCGAGCTATGGAAGCTCGGACAGCTGCATCCTGGCGATCGTGTTTCCTTCAAGCTCATCACCGTGGAAGAAGCAGAGCAGCTGCGCCGTGAGCAGGAAAGCTATCTCAGCACGCTTGCGAATCATCCGGCCTTGCCAGCGCTTCCGGCACAATCCAGCGGAAACTACATGCCGCTCCTTGCTTACGAAGAAGAGGGTCGCCGCTTTCCGATGGCCATCCGCTGCTCCGGAGATGAGAATTTGCTGATTGAGTATGGGGAGCGCGAGCTGGATCTGCTATACCGTTTTCAAGTGTATGTGCTGATGCAGGCTATTGAAGACAGCGGCCAGATTCCATATATCGAGATGACCCCGGGCATCCGTTCCTTGCAGATTCATCTGGATGCATCCAAGATGACGGTCAAGGAAGCGGCAGTCATGATTCTGGGACTGGATCAAGCTCTGCCTCCGCTGGATTCGATTGAAGTACCATCCCGGATCGTTAAGCTGCCCTTGTCGTGGGATGATCCAGCAACCCAGCTTGCGATTGAGCGTTATCAGCAGAACGTGCGCCCGGATGCGCCTTGGTGTCCGAGCAATCTGGAGTTTATCCGCCGGATGAACGGTCTCGGCTCGCATGATGAAGTTGCAGAGGTCGTGTTTAATGCCTCCTATCTTGTGATGGGGCTTGGAGATGTGTATCTGGGTGCGCCGGTAGCTGTCCCGCTGGATCCCCGGCATCGCCTCGTAACAACAAAGTATAACCCAGCGAGAACCTGGACGCCGGAAAATGCCGTTGGCATCGGCGGAGCCTATCTGTGCATCTACGGGATGGAAGGACCGGGAGGCTATCAGTTTGTTGGCCGGACGGTACAGATGTGGAACAAGCATCGCGAAACCGTTAATTTTGAAAAAGGGAAGCCTTGGCTGCTGCGGTTTTTTGACCAGATTCAGTTCTATCCGGTGACTCAGGAGGAGCTGCTGCAATACCGGGAGGATTTCCCGCGCGGGCGCTTTGAGGTTGAAGTGGAGGAGACGACGTTCCGTCTAGGCGATTATCTGAAATGGCTGACGGACATTCAGGAGGAATCCTCGGTCTTTCGGAATCGGCAGCAGGCGTCATTCCAGCAGGAGCGGGAGCGGTGGAGAGAGCTGGGAATTGCGGAATATGTGTCGGAGGCTGAATCGGCTGGATCCGAGGAGCAGGAGCAGCTGCCTGAAGGCAGTGTCGGCATTAACAGCTCCATGTCCGGCAGTGTTTGGAAGGTGCTCGTCAGTCCGGGGGATGAGGTGCGAAAGGGAGACACTCTTTTAATAGAAGAAAGTATGAAAATGGAGTTCCATCAGGTGGCCCCGTTTGACGGAATTGTGGCTGCCGTATACGCCAATGCCGGGGCCGAGGTTAAAGCTGGCGACTGCATTGTCGCATTATTTCCGGTCGAGAAGGAGGCGATGGTCTAATGTCTGTGCAAGCTGTGCCTCATGAATTGACGATTGACTCTCTGCAGCAGGGATATCGAGCCCGTGCCTTTACACCGCAGGAGGTCATGGAAGCTGTAATCCTGCGGGCAGAGCGGGACCGCGAGATGAACATCTGGATCACACCGCCTTCTCTGGAGAACCTTGCACCTTATCTGGAAAGGCTGCAGGAGCTGGAGCCGGCGGAGCATCCCTTGTGGGGGATTCCTTTTGCCGTGAAGGATAATATCGCGGTAGCCGGGTGGCCGGTTACCGCAGCCTGTCCGGCATATGCCTTTACGCCGCAAGAGCATGCCGGGGTAGTAGCGCGGCTGGTGTCTGCCGGAGCTATACCTGTAGGCAAAACCAACCTGGACCAGTTCGCGACTGGTCTCGTGGGCACGCGCAGCCCATACGGCGATACGCATAACGCCTTGCTGCCCGAGCTGATCAGCGGCGGATCAAGCTCCGGCTCGGCCGTTGCCGTTGCCCGGGGTCAAGCCGCTTTTGCTCTTGGAACCGATACCGCCGGATCGGGACGTGTACCGGCAGCGCTTAATCGGCTTGTGGGCTACAAGCCAGCCGTCGGGGCCTGGCCGCTGAGCGGTGTAGTGCCGGCATGCCGCAGCATCGACTGTGTGAATGTGTTCGCACACCATATACAGGATGCCGCGGTGGCAGACAGCATATTGCGCGGACGGGACCCGGACGATCCTTTCTCCGTGGACCGGCCGCTGGGACGCGCTGCTTCTCCCCAGGTATGGCTGCTGCCAAAGGGTCCGCTGTCATTCTATGGTCCCTTCGCCCACGAGTATGAACAGGCATGGGAACGCACTCGGGACCTTCTGCAGCTTCATTTCGCTGTGGAGGAAATGGATATCAGCTTGCTGCAGGAGGCAGCAGCGCTGTTGTATGAAGGACCGCTTGTGGCAGAGCGCTGGTCTGATCTCGGTGATTTTGTTGAGGGACAAAGCGGGGAGGTGTTCCCGGTAACCGAGAAGATTCTGCGCACCGGGGCCAAAGCAGAGTTCAGTGCAGCAGACCTTTTTCAAGCGCAGCATCGTTTGGCGGAAATCAAGCATATTATTGCGAAAGCGCTGAGTGGAGCTGTTCTGCTGCTGCCTACCTGCGGCGGTACGTGGAGCCGGGCACAAGTGCAGCAGGATCCGATAGGCACCAACAATCAGATGGGGCTGTACACGAATCACTGTAACCTGCTGGATTTAAGTGCCGTTGCCGTGCCGTCTGTCGATGCCGGTCCGCAGCTGCCGTTTGGAGTCACTTTATTTAGTGTACCGGAGGAGGAAGGGCAATTGACAGCCGCGGCGGCTCAGTTCCGCAGCCTGGTCGAGGTCGTAACCGTGGCTGTCTGTGGACTGCATATGAGAGGCTTTGCGCTGGAGCCGCAAATGACCGGACTGGGTGCAGTGTTCCTGGAGGAAAGCAGAACTTCCCCGACGTATGAGCTGTATAGGCTGCCTACTGTTCCTCCGAAGCCGGGGCTGGTTCGGGTCGCAGAAGGGGGTGCCTCAATAGCGGTTGAGCTGTGGAGTATGCCGCAATCCTCTCTAGGAGCGTTCACCGCCGGCATCCCCGGTCCGCTGGGGATCGGAAAGATTGAGCTTGACGATGGCCGCGTTGTATCAGGATTTATTTGCGAAGCTTATGGGACGGAAGGAGCCGTGAACCTCACCGAATACGGTGGATGGCGAAAGGCGATGGACATGGCGAAAGCCTGATCAGATGTGAAGCGCCCGTGGTGCAGCTGTGCTGCATGACGGGCGCTTTTTATAGGGGGATGACTGTATGATGTGCCAACTTGTCTGCTCCACACTGTGCGGGGGACGCGCTCTGGCTTGGAGCGCGCGCTGTAGACTGTGCGGCGAGCACGCCCTAGCTCATGCTCTAACGGTTGCCACAGCGCTTATTGATGGCTATTCGGGAGCTAACTAATTCTAACGGTTGTGAGCGTGCTTATATGGTGGAATAAGCCGCTGAAAGGCATCAAATTACCCAAATAACTCGTCTAGCAACCGTTAGATTTACAGTAACCGTGGATTGGACCAATTAACGCTCGTGGCAACCGTTAGAAGCCTTGTACCACCCGCACCACGGTCCCGCCTCGCCTGAATCGCATGCTGCTCCACACTGTGCGGCGGCCCCACACTGTGCCGCGGTCCCGCCTCGCCTGAACCGCACGCTCTCCACGCTGTGCCGCAGCCGGCCTGGCCTGAATCGCACGCTCTCCACGCTGTGCGGCAGCCCCGCCTCGCTTGAACCGCACGCTGCCCCATCCCTTTCCAGCCAGCTCAGAGCTAAACAGGGTAAAAAAAGAAACCTTACATTCTCTTCAAATCTACAATTTTAATATCAACAATTAATCCTTGTCATCCGATATACATAGTTGTCCTTTCTCATCTCAGGAACTGGATTCACTTGCTTTAAGTGGGAAGAGAGAGGCACTGGATTGGATATCTATAGACAAAAAGGGGAAAGAGCCATGAAGCTACTGCGAAACTTATCCATCACCAAAAAACTGATGATCCTGATCCTGATCAGCGCCTTATCGTTAATCTCTGTTGGCATGACGGGATTGGCGTATATTACAAAAATGGCGGGGGACTCGGAAGCGATGTACAAAGACAGCCTCCTTCCGCTGAGTACGATCATGCAAATCCAAATTCAGGCCAAATCCAGTGACGCGGTGCTGCTTGAAATGCTAATGTCCAGCAGTACCAGAAAACATAAGGAGCTGCAGGAGGATCTGTCGGGATTACAGCAGGACGTCAGAGCAAAGCTGGCCGAGCTGCAGCAGAACAACCTGCGCAAAGAAGAGGCCGGGCTGATGCGGGAGCTGATGAATTACATCCAGGCCCTGGAGGAGAGTAGGGAGCAGGTTATGGCCTTGATAGCGGATGACAAGAAAAGCGACGCCTATCTGCAGTACCAGGCTCTTGTCGAGTATCGGGGAGACCGGGTCAATGCTGCGCTTGAAGAGCTGCAGCGCCTGAAGGTGGATTATTCCAGCGCGATCAATGATCGCAATCAGGACAATGTGAACCAGGCGATAACGAGAGTAATCTTGGCAAATATCATTACGCTGACGCTGCTCATCGTCATTGGATACACGATAGCACGGATGATCGTTAGACCGCTGAAGGAGGTTAGGCGGATGCTGACCATTGCCGAAACCGGAGATTTCACGGTAAAAGGACAATATCAATCCCGAGATGAGCTGGGGGAGCTCACTGCCTCCTTCAATCAGATGAGTGCCAAGCTTCAATCGGTGTTCGCTGCCGTTCAGGATTCCTCGATGCTGGTCGCTTCCTCTTCGGAGCAGCTTAGTGCAAGCGCAGAGCAAAGCTCTCAGGCTAGTGAGCAGGTCACCCTTACGATCCAGGAGTTGGCGGCGGGCACAGACCGGCAGGTGGAGATGATCGAAGATGCGTCCCATGAAATGAACACCATGACAGCGTACACCCGGTCCATTGCGGATCAGACGCAGCATGTGAAGAACGACGCATTGCACGCTTCTCAAATGTCTCACGAAGGAACTGCGGCCATTCAGGATGTCAGCGTCCAGATGGGGTCCATCTCGAGCAATGTGAACGGATTGTTTGAGGCAGTCCAAAGCTTGAGTACGCGGTCACTGGAAATCGGACAGCTGGTAGATATCATTTCTGATATTTCTTCCCAGACGAATCTGCTCGCCTTGAATGCATCCATTGAAGCCGCTCGCGCCGGAGAGCAGGGTAAAGGCTTTGCTGTCGTTGCCAGTGAGGTAGGCAAGCTGGCCGAACAGTCGGGCAAGTCGACAAAGCAGATTACAGACATGATCCGCCAGATCCAGCGAGATACGGAGCATACGATCGACACGATGAGAGTTACGTCCGGAGAGGTTCAGCAGGGCCTGCATGTTGTACACCAGGCGGGACGGACCTTCCATAATATAGAAAACGCCGTCGGCAATGTCGTTGGCCGTATTGAGGAGATCGCGAGCACCCTTTTGAAGGTTGCCGAAGGAATCCAACAGGTAAATACCCAGTTCACGGATGTAAGAGCCGTGTCCCTGAATTCGGCAGATCACAGTCAGGGAATCTCTGCCGCCGCCGAAGAGCAGCTGGCCTCCATGGAAGAGATTACCTCCTCATCCCAGGCGCTGGCCGCCTTGGCCGAGAATCTGCAGAAGCTTATTCAGCAGTTTAAGATTTAAGGCTGCAGCTGTCTTTGTCATCCTGTGGTCACCATGGCCCGAGCTCAAGCTTTCACTACAGTTCCAAAAAAGTGGTACAATCATGCTAGTGATGAAAACATCATACACCTTGAAAAACGTATGAAAGGGAGATGCTGCATGGCTGGCCAATTAGCACGAGCTCAAGTGGATGAAAAGACGACTTGGAATCTGCAAGATATTTATGAAACGAAGGAAGCCTGGACCCTTGAATTGAACGCTGTTCAACAAGAGGTATCGCGAGTAACCCAATACGAAGGGAAGCTGCATACAGGGGCAGCGGTGCTCTTGGCATGTCTGATTGAGCAGGAGCAGCTGCTGGCCCGAGTAAGCCGCCTCAACGCATACTCGGATCTGCATCTGGCGGGCGATAGTACGTGTACTGAGTATCAGATGGATGCCGCAAGGGCACGGGAAGTCGTCGCCAGCATACAGTCGGCGCTTTCCTTTGTAAACTCGGAAATTCTTGCGATGGATGAGGGCGTGCTGGACCGGTTCATCGAGGATGAGCCCGGTCTGCAGGAATTTGAGCGCAGCCTGAGGCTGCTGCTGCACAACAAGGCCTACCGGTTATCGCCGGACACCGAGAAGGCGTTATCGTCATTTCGGGAGGTGCTGACAGCCCCATACCAGATCTATGAGCGCGGCAAGCTGGCAGATATGAGGTTTTCTGATATAGAGAATGGACAAGGCGAGCAGGTACCGCTGTCGTTTGCCCTGTATGAGAATAAATATGCAGAGTCACCGGATACGGCGCTGAGGCGACATGCTTTTCGCAGCTTTAGCCAGACCTTGTATCAGTACCGGAATACCTTCGCCGAGACCTATGCAACCGAAGTGAAGCGACAAGTCATTGAAGCCCGGCTTCGGGGGTATCCATCAGTGACCGAGATGCTGTTAATGCCGCAGCAGGTAACCAAAGATATGTATAATCAGGTACTGGATGTTTTGCAGCAGGAGCTGGCCCCTCATATGCGGAGGTACGCGGCATTGAAGCAGCGGGTGCTGGGACTTCATGAAATGACGTTTGCAGATCTCAAGGCGCCCCTGGATCCGGATTTCAGCCCGGGTATGACGTATGAGGAAGCGGGTGAGCTGATTAAGGAGGCTTTGTTCATTCTAGGACCGGAATACGGCGAGATTGTGGAGGCTGCGTTTCGGGATCGCTGGGTCGATTATGCCGTCAACACGGGAAAAAGAACAGGGGCGTTCTGCCGCTCCATTCCAGGCATGCATTCTTACATTCTCATCAGTTGGACCGGCAGCATGAGGGGGGTATTTACGCTCGCCCATGAGGTTGGTCACGCCGGACATCTCATGCTGGGGGCGCGGTATCAGCGGATGACCAATGCCCGGCCTTCGCTTTTTTTCATTGAAGCTCCTTCGACAATGAACGAGCTGTTGCTGGCAGATCATTTGCTAGAGCGATCCGAGGATCCCCGCATGCGCCGCTGGGTCATATCGCAGCTGCTCGGAACGTATTTTCATAACTTTGTGACCCATCTGCTGGAAGGGGAGCTGCAGCGCCAGGTTTATGATCTGGCATCCCGGCAGGTTCCGATTACAGCTAACCTCTTGGGGGATGTGAAAGGGGGCATTCTGTCCGCCTTCTGGGGGGATGCTGTCAAGATTGATAATGACGCCAAGCTGACCTGGATGCGTCAGCCTCATTATTACATGAGCTTGTACCCGTATACCTACGCTGCTGGCTTGACCGCTTCTACAGCGGCAGCGAAGCAGATCCGGGAAGAAGGCCAGCCGGCCGTAGAGCGCTGGCTTGACGTGCTGAAGGCGGGCGGCTCCCGCAGCCCCTTGGAGCTCATGAAGATGGCAGGCGTTGACATGTCCCAGCCCGAGCCCATCAAGCACGCCGCTGCTTATGTAGGCTCACTCATTGATGAGCTGGAGCAGCTCTATTAAAGGATCTCTACTATAATACAGCCAAAATCCCCCCGCATCGAGGCTATGCGGGGGGATTTTGACGTATATCCAGAACCGTACTGCTGGATCTTCATCTTCAAGTATAAAAATATGTTGTTCGTTGCAGAATGATACGTTGTTATGAACTGCTGCTTGCAGATACAAATTGAAACATGCCGACCAAGAACAACAGCAAGAACACGCTGATCACGACAAGTATGACGACAAGTATGATGTTGCGGAGAAGCTTTGACCCGTCCGACTGATGTTCGAGCTGCTCTTCGATTTCAGCTAATCGTTCTCTCAGCTCCCGGATCTCATCCTCTTGTTTCATAAACAGCCTCCTTTGGCATTGGAACATGCTAACTTTTCCGCTATATAGTTTATTTTAACATTAAAGGTTGGGAGTGGCTATTAGCAGGAGGGGCTTATCCCGTTTAAGGAGAGAAGATGTACTATCTCAAGAAAGTTCTCAATGCATCATGGTTACTTTTGACAAAGCTTGGAACAGCATGGCAAAATGTTTATATATAATATGGAGAATTGTGGAAAACAGGGGGTGCCGTATGTCAGTGGCAGCAGAGAGCGATCAGGAATGGGTGCGTGAGATCGGACAGCGGGAGCTGTTTTTTCTAATAAATATGGTGGAGCATGGTGGGATAGCCGGATTTAGAGATCCGTATCCCGGTTACTTGCTTGATGAGCTTGAGGAAGAATGGGACAAGACCCGGCAGCAGCTGCAAGAGCGCGGGCTCCTTTCGGCCGATAGGTCAGATCTGGTGATTGAACCTGTGTTAGAGGCTTGCTTGGCGGTGCTGGACAGTCCTTATGCGGTACGTCTGGAGTTGAAAAAAAGCGGGGAGTCCATCTACGAAGCTTACCTTCATTTTTTGCCGCAGATGGTGGTCGAACGAGTGCAGACCGTAAATGGCGATGAGGAAGGGAACTCTATGGTTCGGCTGAGCGCTATTGCGAACCTGGAGCTGTCCTTGCCGCTGATTGAGCAAGTGTTTCCGGTTGAAGCCGCGGCACAAGGAGTGATCAAGCAGCCGTTTACGCTTCCGGTTGAGGTTTATGACATTTTGCTGAGCGGCAGTGATCAGGAGAAGGCGAGAACCTTGTCCACGAGGCTGAGTCCGGAGCAGGAGAGCCTGAAGGCTCTCATGAAGCAGGCTGAATTTCACGGGAGAATGTCCTTGATGCAGCGCAGCGGACCGGTGTGGCGCCAGCAGGTTATTACCTGCGGTATAGGAGTGGACGGCGGCTGGATCGCTAGGCGTGACGAGGAGCAGGGCGTGCGGGTGGAGAATTATCGGCGCAAAAAACTAGGTTTAGCGGTGAAAACTCTGGTTCAGGATATGCTTGCATTACCCAAAACGAACTACGGAGGTGAGGCGCATGACGAAGATCAAGATTAATCCGGAGCAGCTGGATGAGGCGGCTGCCCGCTTCTTAGCGTGCAGTCAGAGCAATCTCGATATGGCTGTGGAGCTCAAAGCAATAATCGATGGGATGTCCGGCGAATGGGAGGGCGTCACGCGAGAACGATTTTATCAATCCTACACGGGCTCGCATGAACAGCTGCAAAGTGTGTCCGAGACGCTGAAGATGATCGGAGAAGAGCTGAAGGCGATTTCGGGAAGGTTCAGGAGTGCGGATGAGAGCTCCTAGCAGACAGAGTTGGAAAGGGGAGGACCTATTTGTCGAGAATCATAGCGGACATTGCGGCACTGGAACGGGCGGCGTCCCATTTTGCGGCAGCGGGTCAGCAGCTTGGGCAGATTGCCGGGGAGCCGCAGAAACGAAAAGCCTCCATAGAATGGTCGGGCCGGGCTGAACAGAAATATTCAGTCGCATGGAATGAGAGTGAACGTACCTTACATCGCTTGACAGCACTAGCTTCGCAGATGGCGTCACAGTGCCAAGGTGTAGCCGAAGCGCTGCGCCGGGCCGATGAAGAGGAACGGAGAAGAGAACGCGAAGGGCGGTAAGCTGCACTTGGCGAGAAGTGAGGGAGGAGAGGGACGCTTGCGTATCATTGTGGATCCGGGAGAACTGGCAGACCTGCGGAACAAGATGAAAAATGCATCCCAGGATATCGAGCGCCTGGGCCGTGCGCTGGAGAGCACCTGGCGCAGTGTAGATTATGAAGGCTCGCAGCGGGGATCATTGGATGCGGCCTGGGCGGAAATGGCGGGGCTGTTCGGTAAGCTGGCTCAGCAGTATGAGGAGATGGCGGCATTTTTAAATAAGAAAAGCGAGGGATTTGCCGAGGCTGACGGGCAGGAAACCGGCTTCTCGGCCGGAAAGCTGCTGAAGTGGGCAGCCGTGGTCCTGGGAACGACGCTGGATTTTGTCCCCGTCGTCGGCAATGTCAAAGGCATTGTGGATGCGGCGGTGGGATATGATGTCTTTACCAAAGAAAAGCTGACGAACGTAGAGCGTGTCCTCAGCATGCTGGGACCGGCAGGCAAGACGGTGAAGAAGGGCTCTCAGCTGATTGGGATGATTGATGATGCAGCGAGCGTCTCCAAACAAGGAGAACGCGCGTCTGATGCTGCGCGCGCCGTCGACCGTGCCGGTGACTCAGCCAAGGCGGCGGACAACGCGGGTAATGCGGCCAAGACAGCAGATCAGGCCGGGGATGCGGCGAAGGCGGCCGATCAAGCAGGGGATGGAGGTACAGCAGTCGATCGTGCAGGCGATGCCGCCAATAGCGGCAAAGATGCTGCTGCGTCAGGACCGACCGTGAATGCTGCGCCGGGAGCTGCGAGGCATGGGGATGAGGCTGCAGCGGCAGCGGAGAACACTGCAAGACAAGTGGACGAAGCTGCCACAGGTACAGCGGGCTTGGCAGCCGCGGGAGGTGCCGGCGCAGCAGCAGGCATTGGAATGGCACGAACCCCGTATTCCGGCGTGTCTGCTGGCAGCCGGATCCAGAAGAAGGACGGCGTTAATCCGCGATCCACAGCAGGGGACCCTGTCGATACCTCTACTGGAGCCCAGATTATTGAGCATCCGCTACTGCATCTCAAGGGCGCCGAGGACCTGACATTCTCAATTTCCTATCATTCTCTGCTTAACGGCAGCGGAGCTTTGGGCCTGGATTGGAGCCATAACTACGAAATTCGTCTGGAACAGCCTGCTGAAGGCACATTAGAGGTTTGGTGGAGCAGCTTCCGCAGCAACACCTATCAGCGGGGAGAAGACGGCATATTCCGAAGCAGGGATGTGGATGTGCTTCATGACCGGATTATCCGGGCGGATGGAGGCTATCGTCTTGTCAGGAAGGATCAAAAAGTCCTGTTATTTAGTGCTGAGGGCCAGCTGAAGGAGATCCGGAATCCGGCAGGCCAGACACAGCGATTGTCTTTTGATACACAGGGCCGTTTGCTTGAAATCAAGGATGCCTTGAGCGGCAGATCATTTCAATTATCTTATAGTGAAACAGGATTACTTCAATCTGTTGTCGATCCGCTGGGTTATACCGCGTCCTTTCTCTACACAGCAGGACGGCTTACAGATATCACGCCCCCGGATCACAGCCTGATCAGCTGTGCATACACACCCGAAGGCCGTTTATCCTCGATGCGAAGCGGAGAGGGCATCGTTTATTTTGTGAACGAATATGACAATGAAGGACGTGTGGCCCGCCAGAAGGATGCGCTGGGACAATGGTGTTCTTTTGACTATGACGAGGAGAGGCATCCGGGTTGGATCATCACGACCTTTACGAACCGGGAAGGCGCAACCCGGGTGTTTACCCACGACGACCGGTACCGCCTGATTGCACTGCAGGATGAGCTGGGACATGTCACTCGGTATGAATATAATGAGCAGGGGCTCTGCACTTTGGAGGTGGAGCCGGACGGCAAAGAGAGCATCTATGTGTACGATGAAAAGGGACAGCTTACGGAACGACGCATGAATGGACAGCTTCGCGACCTTTACCGGTATAATGAATTCGGTTCCTTGATTTCTTACATTGACGGTGAAGGAAACGCCATTGATTTTGAGTATGATGAGCATCACCGCCCAGTCCTGCGGAAAGACTCCGAAGACGGCCTCATTCGGATCAGCTATAATGAGCAGGGGCTTATGCAGACGATGGAGGATCAATCCGGGGCAGTGACCCGGTACTCCTATGACGCATTCGGAAACCTGGTGACCGTTACGGATCCGCTTGGATGTATGACACGCTATGAGTACGATGCTGGAGGACGCATCACCCAGGTGACCGATCCTGCCGGCGGCGTGATCCGTCAAGCCTACAATGTCAGCCATCAGGTGGTTTCGGTAACCGATCCGCTGGGTGCCGTCACTACATACGACTATGATAAGGAGGGCGCGCTGCGAAGACAGATCGATCCGCTCGGCCATGCCCGGTTATACAAGTATAATGCGGCAGGCAACCTGATCGAAGAACAAGATGAGCTTGGCCGTACGGTTCGTTATCGGTACGATAATGAAGAGCGCGTCATTCAGGTTGTTCATACGAACGGCGCTTCCACTTGTTATGCGTATGATGGGGCGGGGCGTCTTTTGCAAAGCACCGATCCATCCGGTGTAGTCACCCGTTATCAATATGATGCGGCCGGCCGTGTAACGAAGGTTACGGATGGCGAGGGATATGCCCTGCGCTCTGTGCGATATGACAAGGACGGCAATCCGGCAGCTGTGGTGAACGCGCTGGGGCATGCGGTGAACTACCGTTTTAATCGGCTGGGACAGATTCTAGAGAAAGAGAACGCGAAGGGCGATATTACAGCTTATGCGTATGACGGCCTATCACGCCTGGTGCGGGTGAATCAATGCGGCCAAGAGAGCAGCCGGGCTTTTACCGCAGCAGGACAGCTGGCAGGCTACCGCGATGCGGCCGGAAATGAGACCAAGTTCCGCTACGATATGGCCGGCAGGCCGGCAGAGGAGATCACACCGGCAGGCACGCAGCTAACCTATGACTATGATCCACGAGGATTTCTCATCCGCCGCCGCAGTGCGCGCGGTATCGTTATCACCTATACGCCGGATGCGGCCGGAAGGCTGCATAAGCAGGAAGACGGGGCCGGTACGCTGGAACATCAATATGATGCGGCCGGGCGCCTGATCACCATCAGCGAAAGCACAGGAGACGGCACAGCAGCCACGATAGAGAAGCGCACCTACGATTCACTGGGCCGGGTAACTTCTTATACCAATGAACGCGGCCAGACCATCCGTTACGAATATGACGGGCTCGGAAATGTGTCCGTGCTCCACTACCCGGACGGCAAAAAAGTCACGTACCGCTACGATGCAGCGGGGCGGATGACCGAAGTGCGTGACTGGAAGAAGCGGGTGACCGCCTACAGCTATGATGAAAGGGGCCAGCTGGTCCGTACGGACCGGCCGAACGGTACCGCAGAGCTGCGGGCCTACGACAAAGAGGGCCAGTTGATCTCCCTGCTCGACACGGGCGTAAAGGGACGGCTGCTGCAGCAGTACCGCTATTGTTATGACGCCGCAGGGCTTCTGATCAAGGAGAACGAAACCCGGTATGAGTACAATAGTTGGGGAGCACTCACTGCGGCAAACGCCAGCCGGTACACCTACGATGCCTCCGGAAATATGACCTGTATGGAAGAAGGCGATTCCCAGATACGGATGTCCTATGCAGCAGACAACCGCCTGAGAAGTGTGAACGGCGAGGACGTTGCCATGGACGAAGACGGCAACCTTCTCCGAGGGCGGCTGCGCGGACGAAGCCAGGATTTTGTCTACGATGCCCGGGACCGCCTGGTCCAGGCCGGCAGTATTACGTATGGTTATAATGCAGAGAACGAGCGGACCTGGATGAACGTGAAGGGCCAGACCACTCTTTATGTGGTGAATCCGCATGCAGAGTACAGCGAGCTGCTGCTGGAGACCGATGAGGCGGGCAGAGTGAGCGCCGCCTATGTCTACGGGCTCGGCCTGATTGGCCGCGAGAGCGCAGACGGGCGCTACCAAAGCTACCATTACGATCTGCGCGGCAGTACGACAAGGCTCACAGATGAAGAAGGCGACGTCACCGACCGCTATACCTATGGGGCCTTCGGCGAACTCGTGAAGCACGAGGGCACGACCCGCCAGCCGTTCGCCTACAACGGCCGCGATGGTGTACAGACTGACATCAACGGCCTCTACTACATGCGCGCGCGATACTATAACCCGGACATTAAGCGGTTTATGAACCGCGATGTGCTGCGAGGAGAAGTGAGCCTGGGGCTCAGCATGAACCGCTTCGCGTATGTAAACGGCAATCCGGTGACGTTTGTGGACCCGCTGGGGCTGGATGCGATTCAGGCAGGGAAGAGTAAGGGTATAGGAAATGGTTATCAATACTGGAATAAAACCACCCAATTTAAAAACGTGAAAGTTTACCAAAGAGATGATATTATAAATCAAAATATGAAAGACGCACGAGGTAGAACTAACCTTGAAAGGATGCAGAAGGGATTAGCCCCACTTGGTCCAGATGGAAAGTCTATAAACCTTCATCACATGACACAAAGAAATGAAAGTTCGATAGCAGAGGTTACACAGACGTTTCATAAAGATAACAGTTCTGTAATTCACATCAATCCTAATACTATACCTTCAGGTATAAATAGGTCTGAGTTTAATAAATGGCGAACTGATTACTGGAAAAATAGAGCCAATGACTTTTAATGTTAAAGGGGAATGGAAATGAGTGTAGAAAATTATCAAAAAGCAAAAGAAATTATTTTGAGTGAAGAAGAGATTGCAGACTTTGTGGGTGGTCATACAGATGAATTAATTAGTTTGGCTGAAGAAAAATTAGGGTTAAAGTTTACTGGTTTATATCTTGATTATTTAAAGGCATTTGGAGCAGGTAATTTCGGAGCACAAGAAATATACGGAATTATTAATGCTGATTTTGAAAATTCATCAGTTCCAGACGCTATATGGTACACTTTAACAGAACGAAGAGAAATTAATCTACCTAATAATCTACTAGTTATATATGATACAGGGAGTGACGAAATATTTTGTTTAGACTTTAATCAACTTGATGATAATGGTGAACCAAAAGTAGTATCTTTTGTACCTGGAGTTGACTTAGAGAGTCAAACATATGAAATAATTGCTAATGACTTTGGTGATTTTTTATTAGACTTAGTTAAGCTAGAAGTATAGATTTGAAAACCTTGATTGGCTATATGCCTTTCAAGGTTTCTTTTTTATTGGGGGGCTATCCAGTGACGAATAGTTCACTTTTTATTCAGAGAATATGAGTAACTCTTGTAAGCTCTATATTATGTTCTTACAAATTATAAAGTACGTACAACACCTATAAAACCGGTTTAACCCCTTTAATTCGGACCACGCACCTCTTATTCGACCAATTGCATTGAATTGCTTAAGGTTGTTCGGTTTTCGTCATTTTCCTTCCGGCGGTTACACTTTGATGACCTTCGGCTCCACCACTCCTTGTTGAATTGCATCTCGGTATTCGTACGGCGACAGATCGTATATAACTAGAGACGGTCGTATAATACTCGCTATTCGTTTAAAAAGCGTTACGAAAATTAAAATGTAACGGGAGTGTGAATAGTTGAACGTTGTTGGGTATCTACGAGTCTCCACTCAAGGACAAGCAAGAGAGGGAGATGGCTTAAAATCTCAAGAAGATGAATTCAAAGCATACTGTGAAGAACAGGGTTTTATTGAGTATGTGGTAGTTGGACAGACAAAGTTATAAAGTAATTGCTAGTGATTTTGGTGATGGTATGTAAACGGCAATCCGGTGACGTTTGTGGACCCGCTGGGGCTGGATGCGATTCAGGCGGGGAAGAGTAAGGGTGGGGGTGAAACTGCTAAGTCAGTTAACAAGTATTGGGATAACGTTATAGAATTTAATGGTAATAAGGTGTATCCTAGAAATGACTTGTTTGACCCTAATACGATAAGTTCTTGGAAGTCAAAGGGAAAAACGGTTACTGGCACAAATGCTGAAAGAATGGCATCTGGGAGAGCTCCAATAGGATATGATGGTAAATCAATAAATCTATATCATTTAACCCAGACCCAGTCGGGATCTATTGCAGAAGTTAGTCAGTCTTTTCATCAAAAATATTACTCTATACTTCATATTAATACTGGGGAATTACCATCTGGGATAAATAGGGCGGATTTTGACGCTTGGAAAAAAGGATATTGGAATAATAGATCCAATGATTTTATGCAATAAGAAAGAGGGATAAAATGAATAAGTATGATGAGATACAAAAGCTAATTGCTGAAGCGAGGGATTCGGTTGAATTCGCAGATTATGGAGAGGGGATTTCTGAAGAATGGATAATAAAAGCTGAAGAGCGACTAGGTTTCAGCCTTCCTGATTCTTACAAATGGTGGTTAAGAAACTATGGTGGTGGAGAAATCTATGGTGAAGAGATATTTAGTATTTATGAACAAGATTTTGATACCGTTGTCGGTGGAGATGTAGTGTATAATTATGAATTAAACATGAAAAATAAAAATTACAGTAAAGAGAAAGTTGTAATTTGTGAAGCAAATGATGATGTTTTCTATTTTGATCTATCTAAAAGAAAAGATGAAAATGAATTAGCAATCTATTCTTTGAATGATAATAAAAAATATGCGAATGATTTCATTGATTTTTTAAAGAAAAGAATGGCAGAAAAATATTTATAAAACTATTCTTAAAACCTTGATTGGCTATTTGCCTTTCAAGGTTTCTTACTTTAATGCCTATATTAAATCAGCTGATATTTGAGTGAGACAATGAGAAAATGCTTTGTTTGAGAATCGAGAGTTCATGATGGTTGTGCCATCATGGAGTATCGTTTCAATACATGGAGGAACTAACAAGAATGAGAAAATGGGCGAGATGACATTTTACATGGCAGGGGTAGTTATGACATGGAAAGGCTAATAAACTAACGAGAATGACAAAGCTCGTGGCGATAAACAATGGCTAACGTAATAAGGCGTTCTTACTCAGCGTTGGCTTATAAATTTTAGGTTGTATTTTTACAAGAGATGGTCTTACAATATTCGCTATTCGTTTAAAAGCGTTACATAAACTGTTATTTCCGTAACGGAAGGGTGAAAAGTTGAATGTCGTTGGGTATAGACGAGTTTCCACTCAAGGACAAGCAAGAGAGGGATATAGCTTAAAATCTCAAGAAGATGAAATCAACGCATACTGTGAAGAACAGGATGTTAACTTGATACATATTTTTAGAGAGAAGACGAAGGGATTAGTGGCGCATAACTAAAGGAAGAAGCACTAGAAATAGACAGGGTGGGCTTACAAGAAATGTTGGCTCACCTTTCGTCTGTCCAGGTTAATTATGTGGTAGCTGGATAGTTGGACAGGCAAAGTTATAAAGTAATTGCTAATGATTTTGGTGATGTATTGTTCGATTTTATTATGCAAAAAGTGCAAGAAGTATAAACCGCCTGAGAAGTGTGAATGGCGAGGACGTTGCCATGGACGAAGACGGCAACCTTCTCCGAGGGCGGCTGCGCGGACGAAGCCAGGATTTTGTCTACGATGCCCGGGACCGCCTGGTCCAGGCCGGCAGTAGTACGTACGGTTATAATGCAGAGAACGAGCGGACCTGGATGAACGTGAAGGGCCAGACCACTCTTTATGTAGTGAATCCGCATGCAGAGTACAGCCAGCTGCTGCTGGAGACCGATGAGGCGGGCAGAGTGAGCGCCGCCTATGTCTACGGTCTCGGCCTGATTGGCCGCGAGAACGCAGACGGGCGCTACCAAAGCTACCATTACGATCTGCGCGGCAGTACGACACGGCTCACAGATGAAGAAGGCGACGTCACCGACCGCTACACCTATGGCGCCTTCGGCGAACTTGTGAAGCACGAGGGCACGACCCGCCAGCCGTTCGCCTACAACGGCCGCGATGGTGTACAGACTGACATCAACGGCCTCTACACCATGCGCGCACGATACTATAACCCGGACATCAAGCGGTTTATGAACCGCGATGTGCTGCGAAGAGAAGTGAGCCTGGGGCTCAGCATGAACCGCTTCGCGTATGTAAACGGCAATCCGGTGACGTGTGTGGACCCGCTGGGGCTGGATGCGATTCAGGCGGGGATGAGTAAGGGGACAGGTAAATATCAAGTTGGAGCATATAAAGATATTAGAGGAGTAGAAGGACTTGATGCCCATCATGCAGGACAGAAGGCAGCAATGAAGAAGCTAGTAGATAATTATGATTTTAATACGGCACCTGCAATTAATGTGCCAAAGGTGGGGCACACCATTAAAGGACCTAATGGAATAGTTTTTAGAAGTACAAAAGGAATAGATAATCTTAGACAGTTATTGGCAAGAGATATTAGAGAACTTAGAAGAGTCTATGATGACATACCGAATTCTGCTTTAAATAAACAAAAAAATGTATCCAGAAATGAGGAAGTAAAATGAATGATATTTTTGTTAAATCACTTTATGAGACTATCGTTGAAGAGAACCTACAACTATACAAGAACGTGTATGAAACGACGAATGTTACTTCTAAAACAGATGATTATTGGAAAAAAACTATTGGTTTTTACGATAGTTTAACTGACGAAAATAAAGATACTTTAATGAGAATAATTGAAGAGTCTGTAAAATAGATTGTGTAATCCGGTGACGTTTGTGGACCCGCTGGGGCTGGATGCGATTCAGGCGGGGAAGCGTAAGGGTACGGATAAGGCTAAGACAGGACCTAAACCATTTGGAACAGGACCACATAACGAGAAGATTGCTGAAGTTGCTGGTCAAGTAAGTGATGGTAGAATTATTGCAGGAGGACAATTGCTACCTGAAAAGGCTATACCAACACCGAATGGATTAAAAGCAAGTAGGCGTCCAGATATTTTAGTAGAGAAACCTGATGGTTCAATTTATGGAATAAATGTAGGGAAAACAACTAAGTCAGGAGCTCCAATTAAAAGAGAAATGGAAGCAATCTATGACTTGGAAGATGTGGGAATACCAATGCATTTTATTCCATATTTCAAAAAATAGAAGGAGAGAAAAATGAGAAATATTAATATAGGATTTCATGCAACAATTGCTGAAATTTCACAAAAGATAAAAAGCGTAATGTTCCAATATAATCTAACAGCGGTAGTTGTTAGACTGTGGCCAGAATTTGAATTTGAGATAATAGATAACGTGACTTCTGAAATTAATGATGAGTATCTTAATTCTGCTAGATTCATCTTTTTATGCAAAGAGGTTCCTAGCCAGCTATCAAAAAACTATAATGAATTTTTGTCCCAGAATGTTGAAAATCTTGTATTACAAATTGGAGAAAGGACTGAAGCGAGTATTAAAGAATCTACAATAGGTACAAGAGCTGCTGATTCAGAAAATATAAGATTATGGAAAAAAGTTATTGGTATATTTAAAAAGGAAATGTACCAAGGGGTTTGGATTATTGACCCAAGGTCAGGCGCAAAGAAGTATTATAAAAATCATTACTTTACAATTGGTGCGAAAAATGCATATGAAAAAGGTGTAAAGATGAAGGCTTTTGCTGGTTTAAGCGAATATCAATTATTATCAGAGGCCAAATAAGTATTATTTAAAGAGGCTCAATCTAAAAATTAGCGGTTGAATTATTCAACTTGATAACCGCGTTCGATTACATTCGATTTAAATACCAGCTTTGTAGCACTCCATATTACGAGTAAAATAGTGCCTGGAGTGCTACGATAAAAATGCAGTCGAAACACACCCTCGTATGAAATAAAATGAAAGTTGACGAGGGGATGAGAAGCAATGAACCGGTACGACAAAGCATTCAAAGAAGAAGCGGTAAGATGAAGTGATGAAATTGGACCAAAGAAAGCCGCTGAGC